>NZ_JBXWQW010000010.1:0-103459 GCF_059612585.1 Ruegeria sp. YKSF57
GGGACAGAGCGGCACTCCCCAAAGCGCGTTTTCCAGACTGTTCTGCATCGGGGCGATAGGGAGCATCGATTTGCGACTGGCTGTGAATGCGCGGCAGCAGGTCCTGCAGATGCTGGGCAGTCGCCTGGCGGAGTGTTTCGACGGCGGTCCAGATTGCCATCGGATCGGGTGTCGTGCCGCGTTCGTGCAGGGTGGCGGCCAGTTCCGACTGGGTCGGCAGGCCCAGCATCAGCGCGCGATAGGCCGGGTCGAGGTTGTCGTCCCGCAGAACGGCCAGCATCCCGTCCAGATAGTTGGTGTCGGGTGCCGCGTCCCGGGTGATCATCCGCAACAGCGTGTCCTGCGCCAGCGATCGCCCGGCCTCCCATCGGTTGAACGGGTCGGTGTCGTGGGCCAGCAGAAAGGCACGCTCGGAAGGCGTGCTGCCGCGTTCAAGGATGACCGGCGCGGAAAAGTCGCGCAGGATGGAGGGGACGGGTTTGGAATGCAGGCCCGGAAAGGCGAAACTCTGCTGTTTCTCGGTTAGCTCCAATACCTCTGTTTTTAGAATTTCGTTTCCATTTTGACCAAGCAAGCCTACTGCAACGGGGATCACGTGTGGTTGCTTGTCGGGCTGCCCCGGCGTCGCAGGCGTCGATTGGCTGAACGTCAGCGTATATGTACCATCGGCCCAGTTTTCCGCGACCTTCACCCGTGGTGTTCCGTCTTGCGAGTACCAGCGTTTGAACTGGCTCAGGTCGCGGCGAGTGACATCTTCGAAGACCTGCAGCCAGTCTTCAATGGTGCAGGCCTGACCATCGTGCCGATCAAAATAGAGATCGAGCGCCTTGGCATAGGCCTCGTCACCCACCAGACGCTTGAGCATCCCGATGACCTCGGCGCCTTTTTCGTAAACGGTGGCGGTGTAAAAATTGTTGATCTCCTGAAAGCTTTCTGGCCGGACCGGGTGCGACAGCGGCCCGTTGTCCTCGGGGAACTGGCGGGCGCGCAGCTCGATCACGTCATGAATGCGCTTGACCGGGGCCGAGCGCATGTCCGAGGTGAACTGGGCGTCGCGGAATACCGTCAGTCCTTCTTTCAGGCAAAGCTGAAACCAATCGCGGCAGGTGATGCGGTTGCCGGTCCAGTTATGAAAATACTCATGGGCAATGATTGCCTCGATCCGCTCGAAATTGGCATCCGTCGAAGTTTCGGGGCTGGCGAGAACACAGGAGGAATTGAAAATGTTGAGTCCCTTGTTCTCCATGGCACCCATGTTGAAATCATCGACCGCGACGATGTTGAACACCTCCAGATCGTATTCGCGGCCATAAACCTCCTCGTCCCACGTCATGGATTTCTTCAGCGCTTCCATTCCAAAGGCGCATTTGCCTTCGTCACCGGGACGGACGTAGAGATTCAGATCGACCTTACGGCCCGAGCGGGTTGTGAATTGGTCGGAATGGGCGACCAGATTGCCCGCCACCAGCGCAAACAAGTAGGCGGGTTTGGGCCAGGGATCATGCCATTCAGCCCAGCCTTCGCCATTTCCTGCTGGATTTCCGTTGGACAGAAGAACCGGGTGCGGCCCATCCCCGGGCACTGTGTCGCCATTCGACAGGACAAAGGGCTGACCGCTATCGATCCTGACGGTGAACGGGGCCATTACGTCTGGGCGGTCAGGATAAAAGGTGATCTTGCGAAACCCTTCAGCCTCGCATTGGGTGCAATACATCCCGTTCGACATATAAAGTCCTTCAAGCGCGGTATTTGCACTGGGGTTTATCTCGACCTCGGCCTCCCACACGAAAGGCGCCTCGGGGTCGGGCAGGGTAGCCGTTAGAATGCCATCTCGGATGTGGGGTTTCCAATCCTGCCCGTTGATCCTGGCCCATCGCAAGGTCATGTTCTCGCCGTTGAGGCGGAACTCGCGGTTGCCGGATTCCGGGTTGGGGCGGAACCGGATGCGTGACGTGACCAGGGTCTTGGTCGGGTGCAACCGGAAGGTCAGATGGACATCGTCGATCAGAAACCCGAATGGTGCATAGTCCTTGAGGTAGATCGTGGTCGGGGCGGCATCGCGCATCATAGGCCTCGTGTGGGTTGACTGCGTCGCGACCCTATGATGGTTCATCGTCGGGCTGCAAGCGCGGGTGGGCAATCGATCGGCTTTCTCGTATTTCCGAAAGGATTGTCTTGCAGATCCGAATAATCCCGGATTTTGTGGCGGTTGCCGGGCGCAGGGGGCTGCGCTAGGTAGGGTCTGCATACAGTTGCACACAGTAGCGGGGCGGGAAAATATGAGTGACAGGCTGGATCGGAACGGGCTGAAGGTGGCCGCTGAACTGGCAGAGTTCATCGAAACGAGGGCTTTGCCGGCCAGTGGTGTTTCGGTGGATGCTTTTTGGGCGGGGTTGGCGCGGATGGTGGCGGAACTGACGCCTAAAAATCGCGCCCTGTTGGCCAAGCGCAGTGAGCTGCAGGCCAAGATCGACGCTTGGCACATCGACCACCGTGGCAAGGCCCACGATCACGAAGCTTATAAGGCTTTCCTCACCGAAATTGGTTATCTGCTGCCAGAAAGCGATGACTTCGAAGTCGAAACCGCAAATGTTGATCCCGAAATCGCGACCATACCGGGGCCGCAACTTGTGGTGCCCATCACCAATGCCCGCTATGCACTGAACGCGGCCAATGCCCGGTGGGGCAGCCTGTATGACAGTCTTTACGGTACTGATGCGCTGGGCAGCCTGCCGTCGGCCGGTGGCTATGACCGGGGGCGCGGGGCACGGGTTGTGGCCTGGGCGCGTGTGTTTCTTGATGATGCGTTCCCGGTCTCGGGCACCAGTCACGCGGATGCGCGGCGTTACCATATCAAAGAAGGTATGCTGCTGGTGGATGATCTGCCGTTGGAGCAGCCCGAAAAATTCGCGGGCTACAAGGGCGATCCGCGTGCGCCGGATTCAGTTTTTTTATGCAACCACGGTCTTCATGTAGAGCTGGTCTTCGATCGCGCCCATCCGATTGGTAGCCGCGATCAGGCCTGCCTGGCCGATGTCCGGATGGAAAGCGCTGTTTCGGCAATCATGGATTGCGAGGATTCGGTCGCGTGCGTCGATGCCGAAGACAAGGTATTGGCCTATTCCAACTGGCTGGGTCTGATGAAAGGTGATCTGACCGAAGAGGTCAGCAAGGGTGGAAAAACCTTCACCCGGCGACTGGCGGGGGACAAGACCTATACCACTCCCAGCGGCGAGATGGCGGCGCTGAAGGGGCGCGCGCTGATGCTGGTGCGCAACGTGGGCCATCTGATGACCAACCCGGCCATTCTGGATGGAGAGGGGCAGGAAATATTCGAAGGGCTTATGGATGCCCTGATCACTGTCATGATCGCAAAGCACGATCTGGATCGTGAGGGCGGCAATTCGGTTCATGGCTCGGTCTATGTGGTCAAGCCCAAGATGCACGGCCCGGAAGAAGTGGCTTTTGCAGTAGAGACTTTTGACATGGTCGAGGACATTCTTGGTCTGCCGCGAAATACCGTGAAAATCGGTATAATGGATGAGGAACGACGCACGACGGTCAACCTCAAGGAATGTATCCGCGCCGCGAAATCGAGGGTGGCTTTCATCAATACAGGATTCCTCGACCGGACGGGTGATGAGATTCATACATCGATGGAGGCGGGGCCATTCAGCCGTAAGGATTTCATCAAGCGCAAGGCCTGGATCGGAGCTTATGAAAACCTCAATGTCGATATCGGGCTGGAATGCGGGTTGCAGGGCCGGGCGCAGATCGGCAAAGGCATGTGGGCCATGCCCGACCGTATGGCGGCGATGCTGGAGACCAAGATCGAACACCCCAAGGCAGGTGCGAACTGCGCCTGGGTGCCCAGCCCAACGGCAGCAACGTTGCATGCGCTGCATTATCACAAGGTCGATGTGTTTGCGGTGCAGAACGCCCTGAAAGCCGGCGGGCGCCGGGCGCATGTGGACGGCATTCTGGACATCCCGCTGGCGGCGTTCCGCAAATGGTCGCCCGACCAGATCCGCCGCGAAGTGGAGAACAACGCGCAAGGTATTCTTGGATATGTCGTGCGGTGGATCGATCAGGGGGTCGGATGCTCCAAAGTGCCCGACATCAACAATGTAGGCCTGATGGAAGACCGCGCCACCTGCCGGATTTCGGCTCAGCATATCGCCAACTGGCTGCATCACGGCGTCGTATCAGGGCAGGACGTCATGGCCGCAATGCGTAAGATGGCGGCTGTGGTCGATGAGCAGAACGCGGATGACCCGGCCTATCGCCCCATGGCCCCGGGCTTTGACGGCATGGCCTTTCAGGCGGCGTGTGATCTGGTGTTCAAGGGGCGTGAACAGCCCTCGGGATATACCGAGCCGGTGTTGCATGCGCGGCGCTTGGAATTGAAGGCCAGCCTGCGTTAAGGATACATAGGCAAGCGGCAAAATCCCGCTGGCAGATTTCTGATGTCCAGATGAAAGGGACAGGATATGGCAATTACCCTGCGGCGTGCGCGCACGATCATCCGAAAGGCTTTGGAAAAAGGCCACGAGATGGAGTTGAAACCCCTTGCAGTTGTCGTTCTGGATGCCGGAGGGCACGTGATTGCCTTTGAGCGCGAAGACGGTGCGGCGCCGGGCCGTTTCGCGATTGCGCACGGCAAGGCTTATGGTTCGATCATGTTGGGCATGGCGGGCACGGCGCAAATGCAGCGCGCCGAAGGTCAGGCCTATTTCATGGCGGCCGTGAACGGGGTCTATGGCGGGCAGGTGATCCCGGTACCCGGAGGCGTACTGTTGCGCGACAAGAAAGGCGCTGTCATCGGAGCAGTTGGCGTGACCGGTGACACGTCGGACAATGATGCGGCAGCGGCGCTGGCGGGAATCGAAGCAACGGGCCTTATCGGAGAGGTTTGATTTTTCGCCGCGAGGCGGGCGTGTCCGGGGCAATCCATCCGGCCAGCACTGCAGAAATGACAAAGGTCACGATCCCGCCGATTGCATCTGTCAGATGATGGCCGCCATGCATCAGGATTGCGGGTATCATCAAGGTATTGAGAGCCAGGGCCGGATAAATCAAACACGTACCCCTGAGGTACCAGACCGCCAGAAGTGCCATGACGGTGTGATACGAGGGAAATGCAATGGCGCCCACGATGTTTTCCGGGCCAATTTCCGGCAGGCCGTTGTCTGCCAAATGTCTCAGATAGGCGCCGTATTCGTTGTTGGTGACCAGCCCCGTCACTTCAATTGTTCGCTCGGGGATATTGTAAAATGCCGATGGCCCGACGCTTGGTGCAATCCACCAGATCAGTGTGGTCAAAAGCAAGCTGATGCTTCCTGCAAGCAGTGTCTGATGCAATCGAAGAATTTGACCGGTCAAAGATAAAAAGGCCACCAGAGCAAAAAGCTGTGCCAGAGAACTGATATAGACAAGGCCCAGAACCCGCGAGGCCAGGGGATAGTTCCCGAAAAACTCGACGAATGCGGGCCAGCTGTACCCGAAAACGGCGTCAATTCGCATCAGGGTCAGGTCGGTGCTCAGATCCTGCGTCGGAAAGCGCAGGAAAATCAGGAGCGTCGTAAAACAGGTGAAGCCCAGATAAATACTGTTCGCGATGGCCAGGTGGGCGAGGTTTTCGCGGTTTTTGCGAAGCCGTATATATAGTCCAGCCGCGAAGAGGGCCGCAGCAGATGCCGCGCCGGTGCCGAAACCGCGCCAATCAACGGGCTTAGCGTAAGCTGTGGATATGACGACGCAAAGCAAGGCGGTCACGACCAGCAGGATCAGGAGCAAGATCTCATTGGCCTGCAACGCGGACTTGAAAAACCGGCGCAAAAGAACTGTGTCGGAACAATGAGACGCGTCGCTCATGATACCTCGATCGGAAAAGGTTCACATGTGTCGATTGGCCGATTTTTGTGTCCAATTTGTGACGCCTGTGCGGGATTGTTGAGGAGTGTGACGTGTTTGGGTGGGGAGCGGGACATGTGGGCTGAGTGCATCAATGAACATCACATTGCGCTGTCGTGCAGGCCGTGTTCTGTTGCGGGGCCAGTTGCGACGCGCTAGGTTCGGGGCAACACACTCAACAAATTGGGAAAACCCATGGCGCGCCCGGTCGTCGGTATCATTGGAAACTCCTACCTGATCAACGATGAATATCCGACGCATGCCGGGGGGACGATGAACTCGGACGCGGTTGCGAACGTGTCAGGTTGTCTGCCGATGCTGGTACCCGCCGATCCGCGGTTGGTTTCGGTGGCCGAGCTTATGGAAGTGTGCGACGGGTTTTTGTTCACCGGTGGACGCCCCAATGTTCATCCGGAGGAATATGGCGAAGCTGCGACCGATGCGCATGGCGAGTTTGACCGGGCGCGGGATGCAATTACCCTGCCTCTGATCCGCGCTTGCGTCGAACGCGGTCAACCGATCCTGGGGATATGCCGTGGGTTCCAAGAGGTGAACGTCGCGCTGGGCGGAACGCTCTACCCGGAGATCCGGGACTTGCCGGGACGCATGAATCACCGCATGCCACCTGACGGCACGCTGGAGGAGAAATTCGCGCTGCGCCACGTCGTCACGCTGACGGAGAACGGTGTGTTTCACCGGCTGTTTGACGCGCCGCAGGTGATGACCAACACCTTGCATGGGCAGGGTATCAAGGTGCCGGGGAAGGGTATTGTCATAGATGGTCATGCTCCGGATGGCACGCCCGAGGCGATCTATGTCGAGGATGCACCGGGCTTTACCCTGTCGGTGCAGTGGCACCCCGAATGGGATGCCGCCAACGACCCGGTGTCGCGCCCGCTGTTCACTGCCTTTGGCGATGCCGTTCGCGGTTGGGCGGGGTGCAGGGGAACCGGGATTTATCGTCAAACCGCCTGATCCAGTTTGAGAACCACATCATTTTTTGGGGCCAGCTCGTGCATCAAGGCGTCGGCGCGTGCCATGAATTTTTCGCGCGCTGAGGCTGCAAAAGGATTGTCCTGTTCGATAGCGTGAAAGACGCAGGGCGGGTCATGACGCACCATGTCGATCGCTTCGCACAGACAATCAAAGCTCGCGGTGGTCAGACGGTTTGGCAACGGTTCCAGAGCGGTCATGGCGCGGGCGATGAAATGGGTAAGGCCCTGTGCAATGGCGGCCTCATGGTCATGCTCTTCGGCTGTTACAAGAAAAGGACGCAAGCCAAGATGGCGGCGCATCAGGGCGGCGAGTGTCAGACAGGCGTCACCGCGAATTCGGCATACAGCGATTTTTCGACCCTGCACGCCTTCCTTTGCGCTCTGCGGTCCGAACAATGGGTGCGTGCCGACAATCTGGACGTCGGATGGCAGGAGCCTCACCATGGCTTGAACCGGGCCGATCTTGACCGAGGCTACGTCGGCAACGATGGCCCCGGACCGCAGATGTGGGGCAATGGATTTGAGCGTCGTATCCAGAGCGCTGACAGGCACGGCAAGAATGATCAGATCGCATTGCGCAACCTGAAGCGGGGTGCCGCAGGTGATACTGGCAGGTGCGTTGTTCATCATCGGGTCGTGTACGATGATGGGAACAAGCGGTGACAGGTGCCGGACGATCAGGCGACCAAATGCGCCAAAGCCCATGAGGCCAACAGATCTGATTTCGGGTCGGGTTTGCATCGGGATACTCCGGGGGGTGGGCCGCGATGCAGGAAAGTGGATAAGTTCGAACCGCCTGTCGCGGCGGTTGAACATGATTGAGCGCCCGCCGTTATATGGACGGGGGATAATAGAAATTAACGAAGAAGGTCCGTTTCTTGCTCATGCGACGTGCTCTAGCGGCAAAGGCCGGTTCGGGTCAAGCCCAGAAGGGCAAACCCGCCTGAACGAGCGGGCTTTTCAATGCGGTTTCAAACCAACAGATTGAAGCTCTTGTTAAAGGGCATGCTGCGCGCCCGTTGTCCGGTCAGGTCGAACAGAGCGTTGCCGAGTGCAGGCATGGATGGGGGCGTTCCGGGTTCTCCGGCACCGCCCATGAAACGGTTGGTTTCCAGCACGCGGACCTCGACCTGGGGTGCTGTATGCATGCGCATCGCGTCATAGTCTGGGAAGTTCAGCTGTTCGACTTCGCCGTCAGCGAACGTGATTTCGCCGAAACAGGCAGCGGACAGACCGTACATCATGCCACCGAACATCTGTGCCTTGACGGTTTCGGGATCCAGCGCCAGCCCAATGTCGCAGGCGATCCAGGCCTTGCTGATGCGGATAGTACCGGAGTCTTCGATCACTTCGATCACCTGCGCAACCGGGGTGCCGAAACTATAGGTAAAGGCCACGCCGCGCCCGACGCCATCGGGTGTCTGGCCTGTCCAGCCAGACATCTCGCGCACCGCTTCTAGACAGCCCGCCGAGGGGGCGTGTTCGTCCTTCATCAGTTCCAATCTGAATTCCAGCGGGTCGCTCCCGGCGGCATGGGCCATCTCATCCATGAATGTTTCGTGGAAGAACCCGTTGTGACTGTTGCCGACCGAGCGCCAGAAACCGACTGGGACCTGCAGATCGGCAATATGGCCGCTCATGCGGTAGTTCGGCACGGCATAGGGTTGGTTGAAGAACCCCTCGACCAGCACCTTGTCGGGACCGCCGCCCGCGAAACCGGTCACTCTTGCCACGGCTTGGTGAGTGGGGGACTGAGACGCGACTTTACCATCGATCAGAACCGCCTTGCCGTCCACAACAGCACCGCGCATCCGGGCGATAGCTCCGGGGCGGTAGAAATCGTGGCGCATGTCCTCTTCGCGGCTCCATGTGGTCTGGACAGGGACATTGGGCATGGCCATTGCGACCTTTGTCGCGATCACGCCAAAGTCGAATTCGCCGCGGCGACCGAAACCGCCACCAAGATAGGTGGTGTGAACCTCTACGGCCTCGGTGTCGAGATTGGCGGCGCTGGCGCATTTCATCTGCATGATAGTTGGCGCTTGATTGCCGCCCCAGAATTCCAGCTTGTCACCCGAGAACAGGGCGGTTGCCGTCATCGGCTCCATCGTTGCATGAGCGAGATAAGGCACGGTATATTCTGCAGTGAATTCGGTGGCGCCCTCGGACATCACGCTGACGTCGCCATCGTCGCGCATGGTCGAGTTGGGGTTCTCGTCGAAGGCCTTGGAGATATTGGCAAAAATCTCTTCGGTTTCATTGGGATAGGGCGCGTCTTCCCATTCAACTGCAATCGCTTCGACGGCCTGAATGGCCAGCCATGTGTTGTTGGCGATCACCGCGACGCCGGTGCCCAAATTCACGATTTTCTCGACGCCCGGCATGGACTTGGCGAGGCTGTCGTCGAAGTCCTTCATACTGCCGCCGAGTTTCGGATTCATGCGCACGCTGGCGAATTTCATCCCCGGCAAACGCACATCAATGCCAAATTGCGCGGTGCCGGTGGCCTTTTCAACCATATCCAGACGCGACAGGGATTTTCCCAGATAGCGCCATTGGGACGGATCGCGTAGCGCGGTTTCGATCGGCTCAAGCCGAGCGGCATCCATCGCCAGTTCGGAATAGCTCAGCTTGGTGCCGTCCGGTGCGATGACGTGTCCGCTTTCGGTTTTGAGTTGGCTGCGTTCCGCGCCAAGCCGGTCTGCTGCGGCCTGTTTCAGTGTCTCCCGGGCCGACGCGCCAGCCTCTCGCATACGCTCGAACCCGTCTTTCATCGACGTTGAACCACCCGTCACCTGCAAGCTCAACACTTTGCCGACGACGCCAAGCGCCTCGCCCAGGTTGTGCTGGAAGTTCGACACGTCATATCCCTTGTTGGGCAGACCTTCACCAATCATCGCCGAGTTGTAGTAAGCGGCGGCGGCGGGGCCGTGCAACACGGTCACCTGATCAAGATCGACATCCAGTTCTTCTGCGATCAGTGCGGCCCATGTGGTCTTGACGCCTTGTCCCATTTCGGCACGTGGGGCGAACAGGGTAACGCCGTTCTGGTCGATCAGCACAAAGGGGTTCAGAGCAGCTTGCCCATCTTTGGGTTTCAGCGGGTTCGGGGCTGGTCGGTTAACGTAGTAGGCGCCAAATGCAACGCCACCGACAATGGCTGTGGAACCGATGAGGAAGGTGCGGCGCAGGATTTTTCCGATGCTTGCCATCTCTTACGCTTCTTTCAGTTTTGCTGCCGCGTCATGGATTGCAGCGCGAATTCGCGGATAGGTTCCGCAGCGGCACAGATTGCCTTGCATGGCTTCGTCAATCTCGGCATCCGAGGGGGCGGGGATTGCCGCCAAAAGTGATGCGGCCTGCATGATCTGCCCTGACTGGCAATAACCACATTGCGCCACCTGGTGATCGACCCATGACTGTTGGATGGCGGTCATCGCATCAGGTGTGCCCAGACCTTCGATCGTAGTCACTTCGCCCCAAACATCCGAGAGAGGCACCTGACAGGAGCGTACGGCCTCGCCATCGATGTGGACGGTACAGGCACCGCAAGCAGCGACACCGCACCCGAATTTGGTGCCAGTCAGACCGAGTTCATCGCGGAGCACCCACAACAGAGGGACTTCGTCGGGCAGGTCGACCTGATGGGTTTGGCCGTTGATGATGAGGGAAGTTGCCATGTCGGATCTCGCTATTGCTCTTGCTCCGGTTCCTGACAAAATGGGATAATAATGTCATGGTGTCAATTGACAAAATTTGCAAAAACTGTCACAGGTCAATCTATGAAAGACGCAGACATTGATCCCCGGCAAAAGGCGATACTCGAATCAGCCTGGCAGGCGTTTGCGACCTATGGGTTTCGCAAGACGTCGATGGATGACATAGCACGCGGCGCCAGGATTTCCCGTCCTGCGGTCTATTTGTATTACAAGAACAAGGAAGCGATCTTTCGCAGTCTGGTTGAGCTTCACTATGCCAGCAAGACCGCCGCTGTGAGGGAAGCCCTGAATGGAAGCAGGTCGGTCGCGGAAACTATGGCGGCCGCCATGGCCGCCCAGGGCGAAGGAATGGAAGCGCTTTTAAACTCTCCGCACGGTCTTGAGTTGCTGGATGCAGGAACATCGACCGCGCCCGATATCGTGCAAGAAGGTGAGGCACGATTGAGCGCCCTTTATGCCAACTGGCTGCAGCGAATGGCTGAGGCGGGAGTCGTGCATTTGAACGCCGACGCCTCTGACGTCGCTGCGACGATCACGTCAGCACTGAAAGGGATCAAGTCAACGGCGCCGGATTATCGCGTCTTTGTTGCGCGCGTCGACCAACTGGCGGGCTTGATTGGGGCGGGGCTGGAAGTCAGGTAACGCGCTGGCGAAGCTTGTATTCCGCGATGTCCCACAATTTGTTCTGCATCACATCGGCAAGAATGTCGGCGGCGCGCGTCACGTCTTGTTCGTCAATATAAAGCGGGGTGAAGCCGAACCGCATGATGTCGGGGGCGCGGAAATCACCGATCACTCCGCGCGCGATCAGGGCCTGCATGGCCGCGTATCCGTCGGAAAAGCGAAACGACACCTGACTGCCGCGTTGGCTCGGGTCGCGCGGACTGGCCAGCGTCAACTCGGGGCAGGTGGCTTCGACTTTTCGAATGAAGAGCTCGGTCAACTCTACTGATTTTGCACGCACATCCGCGATATCGGCCATGTCCCACACGTCCATTGCGGCCGAAAGGGCCGTCATCTGGATGACCGGCGGAGTGCCGACACGCATCCGTTCGATTCCGGTTCCAGGGCGGTAGTCGAGATCGAAGGCAAATGGTGCCTCGTGCCCCAGCCACCCCGACAGAGCCGGGCATACCCTGCCAACCAGACGTGGTGCAACGTAGATGAAAGCAGGAGCGCCAGGACCACCGTTGAGGTATTTGTACGTGCACCCCACTGCGAAATCGGCGTTGCATCCGACAAGATCGACCGGAATGGCCCCGGCGGAATGGGCAAGATCCCAGACAGTGACAACTCCATTGGCGTGAGCCAGTTCGGTCAGCGCTTTCATGTCGTGCATGCGACCGGTACGATAATCCACTTCGGTCAGCATCAGCACCGCGACCTCTTCGGTGATGTGATCCGCGATAGCCTCGGGGTCCACCACTCGCAACTCGTAGTCAGCCCCAAGTGACCGCAAAAGACCGTCGACCATATAGAGGTCGGTCGGGAAATTCCCGTTATCCGACAAGACGACCTTGCGGCCGGGGTTGAACTCCAACGCCGAGGCGACCGCCTGATAAACCTTGATCGACAGGGTGTCTCCGACGACCGTGCAGCCGGGTTCAGCCCCGATCAGTCTGCCGATCCGGTCGCCCAACCCGGTCGGCAAGCCCATCCAGTCCGCCTTGTTCCATCCGGTTATCAGCATGTCGCCCCATTCGTCGGACATCATGCTCTGAACCCGTACCTTTGCTGCTTTTGGCACCGGGCCCAGCGAGTTGCCATCAAGATACAGGATGCCTTCGGGCAGATCGAACATCGCCTTGGTCGCGGCAAAATCGGTCATTGTGGTCTCGCGAATTGTTTTAAGCTTGAAGTATGTGTTGGATATAGCTTCTGTCGGGATTTGTCCAGCAAGCCCGCTTAAACTTGCCCACCGGCTATCTGGATGCACTGCCCATTGATGCTTTCCGAGCCCGGCCGCACCAGCCACAAGGCTGCAGCAGCAACTTCGTCGGGTGCAATCAGCCGCTTGTGGCGGTTCTGGTCAACCATGACCTTCAGTGCATCGTCCTCGCTGATTCCGGTGCGTTGCGAAATGGACGCCTTGTTGCGCTCCACGATAGGCGTTTCGACATAGCCGGGACACAGTGCGTTGAAGGTAAAGGGCGTTCCCATGAATTCCTCGGAAAAGCTGCGTGTCAAGCCGATCAGCCCGTGTTTCGAAGCGGCATAAGCTCCAATTCCCGGCGCTCCGCGAAGCCCGGCAATGGACGCTATCGTAATGACCCGACCCCAGTCAGTTTCCACCATGGAGTGCAGGCTTTCACGAATCGTCAGGAAAGCACCATCGAGATTGGTTGCCATGATGTCCCGCCAGAACGCCAAATCCGTCTTTTGCAACTTCTTGCCGACGGCAATACCTGCGTTGGCGACACATATCTGGATCGGGCCGCGTGCATCGACGGACTGGTTGACACATCTCACGACATCTTCCTCGTCCCGGACATCCATTGCAGATCCGAAAATGCGATCATTGGCGACCTGATCCAGCACTTCTTGGCGACGTCCCGTAATTGTCACCGCTGCGCCTTCGCTGGCCAGCGCCCGGGCGATGGCCAATCCGATTCCGGTACCACCGCCGGTGACAAGCGCATGTTTTCCGTTAAGCGTCACGTGCAATCCTCCCTATTGCCACAAAGCCTATCGCGAGTTTTGCCTGTGACAAGACGCGCCGTCCCGTCACTTGAATTATTATGCATGAATGCGAATGTGAATCTGTAGTGCGGAGGGCAGATGTTTCAGAAATCCATGACCTATACTTATGTCGCCGCGTTGGCGGCATCTTCAGTATCCGCGAGCGAGGACATCGCGGACCAATATCCGCAATCCGAGCTGTATTCCAAGCCGGTCGAGGTCATCCCGCATGTTTTTTCCGCCATCGGGGCAACTGCACCGCCGACCTACGAGAATGCCGGTCACAACAATAACCTGTCCTTTGTCGTGACGGATGAAGGGGTTGTCGTCGTCAACTCGGGTGCGTCAAGCCGTCTGGCGGCGGCCTTGCATCAGGAAATCAAGGCGATAACCGATCAACCCGTGGTTCTGGTCATCAATGAAAACGGGCAGGGCCATGCGATGCTGGGTAATGGGTATTGGCGTGATCAAGGGGTCGATATCCTGGCGCATGTCGATGCCGTGACCGAGACCACTGAAAACGGCGATTTCATCCTGCAGGGAATGGAGCGATACAACAAGGATCGCGCTGAAGGCACCCGGGTTGAGCATGCAAACCTTACCTTTGAAGATGAATATGCGCTTTCTCTAGGTGGAGTGGAGATCAAGGTTCTTCATCTCGGGCCTGCCCACGACCCCGGTGACAGTCAGGTCTGGATTCCGCAATGGGGTATCATGATCACCGGCGACATCGCGTTTCATGAGCGGATGCTGCCGATATTCGAACATACCTGTACAAGTTGTTGGATAGAGACTTGGGAAACCAAGCTGGAACCCATCGCTCCGACTTACGTCATTCCAGGACACGGGCACCCCACGAACTTCGCTCAGGTTCGGCGGTACACAGTCGAATATCTCAAGGATTTGCGCGAAAAAATCGGTGTGCACATTGATGAGGGCGGCGATCTGGCCAGCGCATATTACGTAGACCAGTCGCGCTGGGAAGCTTTGGATACCTTCGAGGAGTTGGCGACCAAGAATGCAGGGCGCGTCTTCGAAGAAATGGAGTGGGAATAAGCCCTGCAATCAGCGTGATTTCCGGGCCATCGTGCCCGTGTTTTCGTCGCTGCGGCATATACGTTCTTTTTGGCGTTTTTCGACCGACAAGCTTTGCTAAAGCGATGGGAACGGTTTACGACATATTTCGAAGGAAAACCGACCCAACAACTTTGTCGCGAGCAAGGAATTCAAATGCGCCGAATCGACGTGCCACCCGTCTGGCTGTTAGGCTCTGCTGCCCTGGCGTGGATCCAGTCTCGGCATATGACCTTGGGGCTATCGCTGGACAGTGGGTTTACTGACCTGATCAGTGGCCTGTTGATTGGTGGCGGCGTGTTGCTGATCGTGTTCGCGGCCATGGAGTTCCGTCGCCACCGCACCACGATCATCCCACACGAGACGCCCACGGCGATGGTGCAGACCGGCATCTATCGGCGCAGCCGCAATCCGATCTATCTGGGGGATGTGTTGATCTTGACCGGGTTGATCCTGCGGTTTGACGCGGTTTTGTCGCTGGCGCTGGTTCCGGTTTTCTTCTGGCTTCTCGAACGACGCTTCATTCTGCCGGAAGAGGACAGGTTGCGCCGAACTTTCCGAATGGATTTTGCTCGGTATGAACGAAAAACCGGCAGGTGGATCGGATGGGAGTGAACATTTGACATCACGTCAATAATGCTGCACTTGCGAAATAATGTTGCGCAAGATACATCTTTGCTTTGCAAACAATACCGAGGCCCGGTTGAGCTTGGCGAACACAAAAGGGGGACCTGACTGGTGAAGATAGGCACACCAAAAGAAATATTTGAAGGCGAGAACCGGGTCGCGATGACGCCCGACTCGGCGCTGCAATTGCAGAAACTCGGCTATGACTGCGTGATCGAAAGTGGCGCGGGTGCCGCGGCAGGGTTTTCGGACGCGGCTTATGAAGCGGCAGGTGTCGAAATCGTCAAGACGCCAGCGGCATTGTGGAAGTCGGCCGACATCATCGCCAAAGTCCGCCAGCCGAACGAAACCGAACTGAAGCGGCTTAACAAGAGCAAAACGCTGATTTCCTTCTTCAACCCGGCGGGGAACGAAGACGGCATGGAACTGGCCAAATCCAAGGGCGCGAATGTGATCGCGATGGAGATGGTTCCGCGTATCAGCCGCGCGCAGAAGATGGATGCGCTGAGCTCGATGGCCAATATCGCCGGCTATCGCGCGGTGATCGAGGCGGGCAACAACTTTGGCCGCTTCTTCACAGGTCAGGTGACGGCGGCAGGCAAGGTGCCGCCGGCCAAGGTGCTGATCGTCGGTGCCGGTGTTGCCGGATTGGCCGCCATCGGTACCTCGACCTCGCTGGGTGCGATTACTTATGCCTTTGACGTGCGCCCTGAAGTGGCCGAACAGGTCGAGTCGATGGGCGCCGAATTCGTCTATCTGGATTTCGAGGAAGAACAGCAGGACGGCGCCGCTACCGGCGGTTATGCCTCCGTCTCATCCCCGGAGTTCCGCGAGGCGCAGCTGGCCAAGTTTCGCGAACTGGCACCAGAGATGGACATCGTGATCACCACGGCACTGATCCCCAACCGCGACGCACCCAAGCTGTGGCTTGAGGACATGGTCGCGGCAATGAAACCGGGTTCGGTCATTGTGGATCTTGCGGCCGAACGCGGCGGCAACGTCGAAGGCACCGTCAAGGATGAGAAAGTGGTCACTGAAAACGGTGTTACCATCATCGGATATACGGACTTCCCGAGCCGAATGGCGGCACAATCCTCGTCGCTATATGCCACGAATATCCGGCATATGATGACTGACCTGACGCCCGAAAAGGACGGGCAGGTCAATCACGACATGGACGACGACGTAATCCGCGGCGCGACCGTCACCTATCAGGGCGAGATCACCTTTCCGCCGCCGCCGCCGAAAATTCAGGCGATTGCGGCAAAGCCCAAGGAAAAACCAAAGGAGCTGACAGCCGAGGAAAAACGCGCGCAGGAAGTTGCGGCGTTCAAGGCCCAGACCAAGCAGCAGTTTACCCTGCTCGGCGTCGGTGGGGTACTGATGTTGTTGGTGGGCCTCGTCGCTCCGGCCAGTTTCATGCAGCACTTCATCGTTTTCGTGCTGGCGATCTTTGTGGGCTTCCAGGTGATCTGGAACGTCTCGCACAGCCTGCACACTCCGCTTATGGCGATCACCAACGCGATTTCGTCGATCATCATCGTTGGGGCTTTGATGCAGATCGGATCGGGTTCTTTCCTGGTCATTTTGCTGGCGGCGCTGTCCGTCTTCATGGCCGGGATCAACATCTTCGGTGGTTTCCTCGTAACCCGGCGCATGCTCGCCATGTTCCAGAAATCTTAAGGAGGCCGGGTAAATGGATTATGGCTTCACTACTGCCGCCTATGTTGTTGCGGCTGTTCTGTTCATCCTTTCCCTCGGCGGGTTGTCGAACCAGGAAAGCGCCAAGCGCGCGGTCTGGTACGGCATCGTCGGTATGGCGCTGGCCGTCTTTGCCACGCTGGTTGGCCCCGGTTCTGGCCTGTGGTTGCTGTCGATCCTGCTGATCATCGGCGGCGGACTGATCGGTCAATACGTGGCGCAGCGCGTGCAGATGACCGAGATGCCACAGCTGGTGGCCGCAATGCACTCGCTAGTTGGTCTGGCGGCCGTGTTCGTTGGCTTTAACGCACACTTTGAGATCGGCAACGTGGCGCAGGTCATGGCCATCGCCGACAGCGCGAAAGAAGCGGACCTGTCCGATCTGGGCGCATTTGCCAAGCTGATCGCCAAGAAGACCTCGGCTGAATTGGCAATTCTGCACGTCGAGTTGTTCCTGGGCATCTTCATCGGTGCGATCACCTTTACCGGTTCGGTTGTGGCTTATGGCAAGCTGGCGGGCAAAGTGACTTCGGCGGCGACAAAGCTGCCCGGGGGACATGCGTTGAACGCAGGTGCCGCGGCTTTGTCGTTGATCTGTCTGATCTGGTACACCAACTCGGGCGGTTTCTTTCCGCTGTTCCTGATGACGCTGGCGGCGCTGTTCATCGGCTATCACCTGATCATGGGCATCGGTGGCGCGGACATGCCGGTGGTTGTGTCGATGCTGAACAGCTACTCGGGCTGGGCGGCTGCGGCGATCGGCTTTTCGTTGGGCAACGACCTTCTTATTGTTGTCGGTGCGCTGGTGGGTTCCTCGGGTGCGATCCTGTCCTACATCATGTGCAAGGCGATGAACCGTCACTTTGTCAGCGTGATCTTGGGCGGTTTTGGGAATACCGGAGGCCCGCAAATGGAGGTCGAGGGTGAGCAGATCGCCATCGAGGCCGATGGCGTTGCTGCGGCTTTGAACGACGCGGACAGCGTGATCATCATTCCGGGCTATGGCATGGCCGTGGCACAGGCGCAGCAATCGGTTTCCGAACTGGTGCGCAAGCTGCGGGCCAAGGGCAAGAACGTGCGTTTTGCCATCCACCCGGTTGCCGGGCGTTTGCCAGGACACATGAACGTTCTGCTGGCAGAGGCGAAAGTGCCGTATGACATCGTTCTGGAAATGGACGAGATCAACGACGATTTCCCGGATACGGATGTAGCCATCGTGATCGGTTCGAACGATATCGTGAACCCTGCAGCACAGGAAGACCCCAACAGCCCCATCGCCGGTATGCCGGTTCTGGAATGCTGGAAGGCCAAGCAGGTGTTCGTGTCCAAGCGTGGTCAGGGCACCGGCTATTCTGGTATCGAGAACCCGCTGTTCTTCAAAGAGAACACGAGGATGTTCTATGGGGACGCCAAGCAGTCGCTGGATAAGCTGTTGCCGATGATCGACTAATTCGTTCAATTGCTACAATATCGGGGCGTCCCATGCGGGCGCCCCTTTTTTGTGAATGGTGCTGCCTGGCATGAGCTGAATAGAGCGGAGGTTACGATGGAAAAGGTGAACGGCATCGGCGGCTTCTTTTTTCGCGCCAGAGATCCTGATGCTCTGGCTGAGTGGTATGAAACACATTTGGGAGTAAACCGGCTGAACCCGCTGCCGTGGCAACAGCGCGAAGGCTATACCGTCTTTGCCCCCTTCGCGCGGGATACGGAGTATTTTGGCAAGGCCGGTCAGCAGTGGATGATCAATTTCCGGGTGGATGATCTGGGCGCCATGGTCGGGCAACTTCGTGCCGCCGGAATCGATGTTGAAACTCGCGCCGACTGGGACAGCGAGGCGGGGCGATTCGCCCGCATTCACGACCCCGAGGGTAACCCGATCGAATTATGGCAGCCGAATTAGAGGTTTAGCAGACGTGCATACAATGGTATTCACGTAAGTGTATGAAATAAAAAGATAATTGATGTATCTCGCCTATTGCTTATAGTGCCTGTAATTGCAGGAGCCTTTCATGACGCCCATCCAGGATCACCCTCTCCGCTATGTATTGGCGAACGAGTTACATGCGCGACCTTTCCCGACAACGTCGGCACCCTGCACAGTCGTTTTTCTGGCGATCAAGCAGTCCGTCGAAGCTGTGGCACGGGACAAGGCGCTTGATGTCTCCCACCTGATCAACCTGCTGGACAGGCACGGTGCGCCACATCCCCAACCGGGTGCTACACATTATGCGGGCCAGATCGGACGGCACTGGCTGAAATGGGAGCAGCACACCGAGTTCGTGACCTATACGGCCATTTCTCAGAACGTCAGCGAGCGGGCCTTCAACCCGGCGGATTTCGAGGTTTTTCCACCGGATTGGCTGATGAAAAGCCCGGGGCAGAGAGTGACGTCGGCAATGCTGCGTGTCGTTGACCATCCGGGAGGTGGAAAAATCGACGAAGCTTTGAGTGAATGGTTTGAACCTGAAAGTCTGGCCGTCTCGCGCGTGCTGGACGATGCTGCGGTGGTCGCCAGTGATTTTCGTATTGATCCGGCGGGTCACATGCGGATGGCGGTTTTCGTGTCCAAGGAATTGGGCCGTCGCAGAACAGGAAGGATCATTCAGCGCCTGTGCGAGATCGAAACCTACAAGGCCATGTCGATGCTTGGCTTTGCCCGGGTCAAAAAGCTGATCCCTCGCATTGGCGAGTTGGATGGACAGTTGACGGCCTTGATGACTGAAATGACGGTCGGTGAAGCCAGCGCGGAAGAGTTGTTGCCGCAGCTCCTTTCGACATCGACCGAACTGGAAACACTGTCTGCGCGCTGTGCATTCCGCTTTGGCGCGACCGGTGCTTATGAAGCCATCGTAAATCAGAGGATCGAGATCCTGCGTGAAGAGCGCTTTGAAGGACGACAGACTTTTGCCGATTTCATGATGCGGCGCTACGACCCGGCCATCCGAACGGTCAAATCTACCGAAAGGCGACTGGAGGCCTTATCGGACCGGGCGATCCGGGCGGGTGAATTGTTGCGTACGCGTGTGGACGTGGAACGCAGCGCACAAAACCAGGCGTTGCTGGAAAGCATGGATCGGCGGGCCGATCTTACGCTGCGCCTGCAGCACACGGTCGAAGGGCTGTCGGTGGTAGCTATCAGCTACTACGCTGTCTCACTTGCCGGATATCTGCTTTATCCGCTGACTGCGGCAGGGATCAGCAAGGGGATGCTTACCTCGCTTGTCACGTTGCCGGTGGTCATTCTTGTCTGGCAGTCCGTTCGAAGGATTCGACGGAGGATCGAGCACAAACCGGCCTGACACGTTGACCTTCAAAAAAAGACGACCGCCCAATCTTGCGCGGTCGTGGCTTCGTTAAGGCGTTGTAATCAGCGTCCTCGAATACGCGGATCCAGCGCGTCGCGCAGGCCGTCGCCAAGGTAATTGACACTCAGAACAGTCAGCGAGATCGCAAGTCCGGGCCAGAACACACGCTCCGGATACTGTTGAAGATAGTCAACTCCATCGAACAACAAGCGGCCCCAAGTCGGAAAGTCGGGTGGAAAGCCCAACCCAAGGAAGGACAGGGCGCTTTCGGTGATGATCGCCGTGGCGATACCCAGCGTTGCCGAAACCATGATCGGAGACAGCACGTTGGGAAGGATATGACGCGTAATAATTTGCCGGTTGGACGTTCCGATCGATCGTGCCGCCAGAACGAACTCCCGCTCCTTGATGGCCAGCACGTCGCCCCGCACGATCCGCGCGGTGGGCATCCACGAGGTGACGCCGATGGCGGAGACAATCAGGATAAAGATCCCGCGTTCCAACCCGAATGCGGCCGCTAGCGGCTCGCGGAACAGAAGCATCATGACCAGCAGCAGGGGCAACAGGGGCAGGGCGAGGAACAGGTCGGTCAGGCGCATCAGCGGCCCGTCCAGTCGTTTGAAGAACCCGGCGACGACCCCGATCAACGATCCCAAAAAAAGCGCCAGCAGCATCGCTGTGATGCCCACTGAAACAGAGGTCTGCCCACCCGCCATCATCCGGGCCAAGATGTCGCGGCCAAGCTGATCCGTCCCGAACGGGTGCGCAAAGCTTGGCCCTTGATTGCGTTCGCGGATGGCGGTTTTTGTGGCGTCGATATCCCAAAAGTATGGACCCAAATAAACGGCCGCGACGATTAGAATGAACAAAATCGCTCCGATCATGGCGCCCTTGTGGGTCTTGAACTGATCCCAGACTTCCCGCCATTGACTACGCGGGGGCGTGGATATCTCTTCCATCACGTCGGACGTTGGCAATGCAGTCGAGGCAGGTGCCAGCCCCTCGTCCGGAACCAGGGTGTCTGTGCGATCCTTGTCAGTCATAGCGGATCCTCGGGTCCAGAATGCCGTAGAGAACGTCGGCGATCAGGTTGAACAGCACGATCAGCACGGCGAAGATGAAAGTGAGCGTTTGCACCATCGGCAGGTCGTTGGCCTGAATGGCGCCGATCAATAGCTGACCGATGCCGTTTACCTTGAACACCTGCTCGGTGATGATTGCGCCGCCAAAGATGGATGGAATCCCCAGCGCGATCACTGTCACCACCGGGATCATCGAGTTGCGCAGGACGTGAACCATGACCACTGTGTATTCGCTGAGGCCCTTCGCGCGGGCAGTGCGTACATAATCCTGGTTGAGATTGTCCAGCATCGAGGCGCGCATGAAACGGGACAATTGCGCGGTGATTTGCAACGCCAGCACCATCACCGGCATGATCATTTGTTTCAGTTGGACGACAAAGCTGTCCCAACTGTTGACGACGTGGGTGGTGTCATAGATCGACGGGAACCAGCCCAACTGAACCGAGAAGATCACGATCACCAGAACGCCTGAGAAGAAAGGCGGGACAGAGAAGCCCACCATCGAGACAAACGTTCCCATCTGGTCGAACCAGCTGTACTGGCGGTAGGCCGAGTAGATGCCGATAGGCAGGGCAATGATGATTGCGACAATATAGGCCGTGCCGACGACCCACAGGGTTTGCGGAATGCGCTGAACCACGATGTCCATGACGGGCGAGCGGGTCTGCCACGAGATTACACGCAGGTCACCTTCGGAAAAGCTGGTGCCGAGATAGTGGTCGATCAGCACCTGTGGTTCGATCCAGAAGAACTGCACGATCCATTTCCAGAACCGGATGTGCATCGGCTGGCCGAGGCCAAGCGCCTCGCGCATCTTTTCCTTTACTTCCGGCGGAACTGTCAGGGGAACCTGCGCCATCGGGTCACCGGGGGCGAGTTCGAGGAGAAGGAAAATCACAAGACTGATGAACAAAAGCGTAGGAACGGCCAGAATCAGGCGGCGTATGGTGAAGGTCAGCATTCAGGTGCGCCTTGGTTTATTAGTCTTTTCATGAAGTCACCTGCCCAATGCCGCGCCCCGAAAAGATCGGGACGCGGTTGAGCAAGCAAGACGCTTAGGAGCCGGTCATGCGGTACCAGTCAGCCGCGTTCCACAGCTCGCTGTCCCACACGTTCAGGACCACGCCGCCCAAGGTGTTGGCATGTGCCGACAGACGGCCACGGTGAACCAGCGGGATCATGCCACCGTTCTCGACCATGATGTCGTTCAGGCGCTTGGCGATTTCCGCGCGTGCGTCCGCACCGGCCGTTTTTGTGAGCTCCGCGTGCAGTGCGTCAAACTCTTCGTTGCAGAAACGGCTGATGTTTTCACCCTGCCACTGAGATTCCGGTTTGGGCGCCTTGTCGCACAGGCCGTTGCCCAGATAGGACTGCGGGTCCGTGCCGTTGAAGGTGTTGGCGTACATTTCGACGTCGGCATAGAACTTCTGGAAGGTGTCGGGTGAACCCGGGTCGCCTCCAAAGAAGACAGAGGCGTTGATGTTGCGCAGTTCGGATTCAATACCAATCTCGGCCCACCACTCCTTGATCAGCGCCTGGAAGTCTTGTCGGACGGCGTTGGTCGAGGTCTGGTAGACGATTTTCAGCGGAACACCGTCTTTTTCACGGACGCCATCGCCATCGGAATCAACGATACCTGCGTCATCCAGCAGTTTCTTCGCGCCTTCGATGTCCTGCGTGTCACAGGTGAAGGTGTCTGAATTCACGGCCGCCGGGGCCGGAACCCAGTTACAGGTTACCTGACCGGCTTTGCCATATCCGATTTCCACCAGCAGCGGGCGGTCGATAGCCAACGACATTGCCTTGTAAACCGCAGGATCCTGAAGGAACGGATGTGGATGCTTGGCGGTCGAGCGTTCGCCTTCGGGCAGGTCAGGCGACGGGTTGGTCTGGTTCAACATGATGCGTTCGACCAGCGGGCCGAAGCCAGCAACCGGAACGCCTTTGCCACCTGCTTCCATCTGCGCAATTACTTCCGGTGCAAGCTGTAGGTTCCAGGCATAGTCGAATTCGCCGGTTTCCATCACTGCGCGTCCTGCAGCAGTTGCGTCACCGCCGCCCTTGAAGGTCAGTGTCGCAAACGCAGGCTTGTTCGGATCACGGTAGTTCGGGTTGGCCGACATGGTGATCACGTCGTTCGGTTTGAACTCATCCACGACAAATGGGCCGGTGCCAATCGGGCCGAAGTTCTGCTCGGTGCATTCCGGAGCCTTTGCGCCCATGCAGTTTTCGAATTGGGCTTTCTGAATGATCGGGCTTTCGCCTCCCACGAACGGGCCGTACGGGAACGGGGTGGCTTCGCCAAAGGTGACTTTGACGGTCATG
Source organism: Ruegeria sp. YKSF57 (assembly GCF_059612585.1). Taxonomy (NCBI): domain Bacteria; kingdom Pseudomonadati; phylum Pseudomonadota; class Alphaproteobacteria; order Rhodobacterales; family Roseobacteraceae; genus Ruegeria; species Ruegeria sp. YKSF57. The sequence continues at coordinate 23,421 of NZ_JBXWQW010000010.1, forward strand.
TCGTCCAGTGCCTCAACCGAGGTCACGCCTTCGAACTTTGTCAACTGCGCACAGCCGCCTTCGGGGTGCATGCAATAGTCGGCGGTGAACTTGACGTCATGAGCAGTGAAAGGTGTGCCGTCCGACCACAGGATGCCCGGGGCGATTTTCCAGGTGATCGAGGTCAGGTCCTCGCTGACACCGCCATTGTCGACGGTCGGAATCTCGGCTGCCAGATAGGGCACCATTTCGCCGTTTTCGTTGTAGCGCGCGAGGGGTTCGATCACCAGTGACGAGGATTCGACGTCCTTCGTGCCGCCCGAAAGGAATGGGTTCAGGATCGATGGGGCTTGCCAATAAATGATGCTGACATTGCCATCCGATCCGCGCTCGGCAAAGGCTGTTTGAGCCAGCGCCGTGCTTGCAATCGCACCAAGTAAAAGGGCTTTGGTTTTCATTCTACACTCCATGTTGGACACGAGCGTGTCTCGATTATCTCCGCATTGCCTGCGGGTTTGGCGTTGCCGTATGTCGGGTAAGTTGTTGAAAACTAATGTAGCGTTTTTTACGCTGCGCCGTTTTCGTTCTCTCCCCAGGAACGGTTACGAGACGTATCGAAACAGAGTTTTTAAAAAATGCAAGCCTTGCCGTTGGGAAAGTTTCCAATGGGTTTGACTTTTACCGGCCCCCGGACATAGCGTTTGACACACAACACATAAGGGTGACCAAGGGGAGCGCACTCGTGCTGGATCAGCCCATTGCACAGATCAAGAAACTTCGTGTCGAGTTTCAAACCAAGGACGGCCCGGTGGTGGGCGTGGAAGATGTCTCGTTTGAGGTGCGTCCCGGGGAAACCGTTTGTATCGTTGGCGAATCCGGTTCGGGCAAATCCGTATCATCTCTATCTCTGATGCGGTTGGTCGAGTTCGGGGGCGGTGAAATCGCGGGTGGCCAGTTGCTGTTCGACCGGCGCGACGGCGAAGAGTTCGATTTGTCGAAAGCCGACCAGGATTTGATGAAACAGATTCGCGGCAACGAGATCGGAATGATATTTCAGGAGCCGATGACGGCGCTGAATCCGGTTTTCACGGTAGAACGACAATTGACCGAAGGGCTTCGGATTCACAGAAACATGTCCAAGGCGCAGGCCGAGGAGCGGGCGCTGGAACTGCTAAGGCAGGTGCGCATCCCGGAACCTGAGCGGCGGTTGAAGCAATATCCACACGAGTTGTCGGGCGGCATGCGTCAGCGGGTGGTCATCGCAATGGCGATGGCCTGTGAGCCGCGTCTGCTGATTGCGGACGAGCCGACAACGGCGTTGGACGTGACCATTCAGGCCGAAATCCTGGCGCTGATGGACCGGCTGAAGCGCGAGACCGGGACGGCGGTGATGTTCATCACGCACGACATGGCGGTCGTGGCGCAGATGGCGGACCGAGTCGTGGTCATGTATCGAGGCAACAAGGTCGAAGAGGGCACGGTTAGCGAGATCTTTGAAAACCCTCGGCACGACTACACCAAGGCATTGCTGGCCGCGGTTCCAAAGCTGGGTGAAATGCGTGGGAAATCAGCGCCCGAGCCGATGAAACTGATGGGGGTTGAAAACCAAAACATTGCGCCCATTCCCGGCACCGAAGAGGTGCTGTTGAGTGTCAAAGGCCTGACCACCCGATTTCCCGTAAAAGGCGGGCTGCTCCGCCGCACCGTGGCCAATGTACACGCAGTTGAGGATGTGTCTTTCAACTTGAACCGGGGCCAAACGCTCAGCCTAGTGGGCGAGTCCGGTTGCGGAAAGTCTTCGGCGGGGCGATCGATTCTGCGCCTGGTCGAGCCGATGACAGGCGAGATCAGTCTCGATGGTGTAGACATCATGAAACTTGACCAGACCGGTCTGCGCAAGGCGCGTCTGGACATGCAGATGATCTTTCAGGATCCGTTCGCCTCGCTCAATCCGCAGATGCAACTTGTGGACCAGGTGGCTGAGCCGTTGCGCAACTACAATGTGGCGACTGGCTCGGAGTTGCATGATCGGGTCGCCAACCTGTTCGACCGCGTTCAACTGCCCCGTAGCTTCATGCGCCGCTTCCCGCACGAGATGTCGGGTGGCCAACGACAACGTATCGCCATCGCACGGGCGCTGGCTTTGAACCCCAAGCTGATCATAGCGGATGAGGCCGTATCGGCGTTGGACGTGTCGGTACAGGCACAGGTTCTGAACCTGATGATGGAATTGCAGGCCGAGCTTGGGCTCAGCTATCTGTTCATCAGCCATGACATGGCGGTTGTGGAACGCGTTAGCCATCATGTCGGTGTCATGTACCTTGGCCGTATCGTCGAGCTGGGGCCGCGGTCCCGCGTATTCGAGAACCCGCAGCATCCTTATACTCAGGCCTTGATGAAGGCGGTTCCGATTGCCGATCCCAATAGGCGAAAATCTGAAAAAGACCTGAACTTCAAACCGATCCCGTCGCCAATTCATCCTATCGGATACAAGCCGGAACCGTCGCAATACCGCGAGGTAGAACCGGGGCATTTTATCCTGACAACTGACAGCGGATACTAGCCATATGCCCACACGTCTGTCGCCGTTGGAGATCATGACCAAACTGATCTCGTTTCCAACAGTGAGTCGTGATACCAACCTGCCTTTGGTCGATTGGATCGCAGACTATCTTTACAGCCACGGGATCGAGGCTCATCGCTGGCCGGATCCCGGACAACCACACAAATCGGCGCTGTTTGCGCATGTAGGGCCGTGGGAAGAGGGGGCCGTTGTTCTGTCCGGTCATACTGATGTGGTGCCGGTCGATGGCCAGCCCTGGGATAGCGACCCTTTCACAGTAACCGAGCGTGACGGCAAGTATTTCGGGCGCGGCACATGCGACATGAAGGGGTTCGACGCGCTTGCGATCTGGGCGATGGTCGAAGCAAAGTACCGCAACGTGACCCGCCCGCTGCAATTGGCTCTGAGTTTTGATGAAGAGGTCGGCTGTACTGGTGCGCCTCCAATGATCGCCGAGATGCAAAGGGTGCTGCCAAAGGGCGGCGCCGTGATTGTGGGTGAACCTTCGATGATGCAGGCTGTGACCGGGCACAAGGGCAGCTTTGGATATGACACGCATGTCGTCGGGTTCGAGGTGCACAGTTCGATCATGCATACTGGCGTCAACGCAATTATGTCTGCAGCGCCGTTGATCGACTGGGCGAATGCCCGCAATGCCGAAAACATGGCTGCAGAGCCGTCTGAAGTGGCGGCACTGTTCGATCCGCCATGGACGACTTGTCATGTAGGCATGATCGAAGGTGGAACGGCGCATAACATCACCGCCAAGGATTGCCGCTTTATGATGGATTTCCGAGTGGTGCCGGGGGAAGATGCAGGCATGTGGCGTGATGCCTATCTGGAACAGGTGCGTCGCACCGAGGCCAGCATGCAGGCTGTTCATCCGGAAGCGTGTATCGAGATTTCCGAGAACTTTGCCGTTCCCGCGCTTTTGCCCGAAGAGGATGGTGAGGCCGAAACGCTGGTGCGTGCCCTCACTGGTGACAACGCCCGCCATGTCGTAAGCTATGGCACCGAAGCGGGTCAGTTTCAGGAGGCGGGGTACTCGGCGGTCATCTGTGGTCCCGGCGACATCGCGCAGGCACATCAACCCAACGAATACATTACCGTGGCACAATTCAGCGCGGGACATACATTCATGGAGCGTTTGCTGGACAGGCTGACGGCCTGACCGGGCCAGCGACCAAAAGGGGAGAGTTGGAAATGCCGATAAAGAACCGGCTCGCAGAAATGCATCAGGAAATCACTGAATGGCGGCGTCACCTGCACGCTCATCCGGAACTCATGTACGACGTGCACAAGACTGCAGCATTTGTGGTGGAGCGACTGAAAGAGATCGGTGTCGACGACATCACGACCGGTATCGGTCAGACGGGTGTCGTTGCGGTAATCAAGGGCAAATCTGACACCAAGGGCCGTGTGATCGGGCTGCGGGCAGACATGGATGCCTTGCCAATCGAAGAGGCAACTGGGGTAGACTATGCCTCGACCGTACCCGGCAAGATGCATGCCTGTGGGCATGATGGGCATACGTCGATGCTGCTTGGGGCCGCGAAATATCTGGCTGAGACGCGGCACTTCGACGGGACAGTGGTGCTGATTTTCCAACCGGCGGAAGAAGGAGGGGCGGGCGGGCTTGCGATGTGCCAGGACGGTCTTATGGATCGCTGGGGCATTCAGGAGGTTTATGGAATGCACAACATGCCGGGGCTGCCGGTAGGGGAGTTTGCCATACGCCCCGGCGCGCTTCTGGCGTCGTCCGATGAGTTTGAGATCGTCGTGACCGGCAAGGGTGGCCACGCCGCGGCTCCGCATGATGCCGTAGATACGACATTGGTCGCCGCGCAGACCGTGGTGTCCCTTCAGTCGGTCGTTTCCCGAACGGTCAATCCGATCAAGAGCGTGGTGCTGACCGTAGGCACATTCCAAACCGACAGCGTGGCATCCAACGTCATCGCGCATACCGCCCGGCTTCAAGGAACGGTTCGGACGCTCGATCCAGAATACCGTGCGATTGCGGAAGAACGTGTTCGTCGGATCGCCGAAGATACCGCCTCGGCTTTTGGCGCCAAAGCCGAGGTGACGTGGACACCCGGCTACCCCGTCACGATGAATACCCAAGCCGAAACGGGGTTTGCCGCAGAGGCCGCAAAGGCGGTGGCAGGTAAGATAAACGACGAAACCGATCCGATCATGCCGTCAGAAGATTTTGCCTACATGCTTGAAGAACGCCCTGGGGCCTACATCTTCATTGGGAACGGGGATACGGCCATGTGTCATCACCCGGCCTATAATTTTGATGATGACGCCATTCCAGCCGGCTGCAGCTGGTTTGCAGAGTTGGTGGAACGACGAATGCCTGTGGCGTGAAAAGGGGGGAATGGCATGCCGATCAAGAACCGGCTCGCTGAAATGCATGACGAGATCACGGCCTGGCGGCGTGACATTCATGAAAACCCTGAAATTCTTTACGACACGCACCGCACCAGTGCGCTGGTGGCCGACAAGCTGAAGGAGTTCGGTTGTGATGAGGTGGTGACTGGTATTGGCCGCACAGGTGTAGTCGGCGTTATTAGGGGAAAGACGGATACAAAGGGGCGTTCAATCGGATTGCGGGCCGATATGGATGCGCTCCCGATGGATGAGCTGACTGGGCTGGACTACACCTCGAAAACACCGGGTGCCATGCACGCCTGCGGTCATGATGGCCATACAGCGATGGTTTTGGGGGCAGCGAAATATCTGGCGGAAACCCGTAACTTCGATGGCACAGCCGTTGTGATTTTCCAACCTGCCGAAGAGGGCGGCAACGGGGCCGAGGCGATGGTCAAAGACGGCTTGATGGACCGGTTCGGCATTCAGGAAGTCTATGCCATGCACAACATGCCGGGTCTGAAGACAGGTCAGTTTGCCATCCGTTCCGGGCCTTTGCTGGCGGCGGCGGACGAGTTTGACATTCAATTGACCGGGCGCGGTGGCCACGCGGCCAAGCCGCATGACACGGTAGACACCACGGTTATGCTGGCTCAGGTCATCATTGCGCTGCAAACGGTGGTATCGCGGAACGTGGATCCGACATTGCAAGCTGTCCTGTCGGTGACTTCGGTGGAAACCTCGTCCAACGCCTTTAACGTGATTCCGCAATCCGCCAGGTTGCGCGGCACTGTCCGAACCCATTCGAATGACGCGCGTGAATTGATCGAAAACCGTCTGAAGGAGGTTGTTACCGGGACCGTTGCAGCGTTCGGAGGAGCAGCCGATATTCGCTACAGCCACGGAGTTCCGGTAACGATCAACGCCGAAGAGCAGACCGGCTTTGCTACCGAAGCTGCGGTTGTGGTCGGCGGCAGCTGCGTCGAGGCGCCGATGGTGATGGGGGGTGAGGACTTCTCATTCATGCTGCAGGAACGGCCGGGTGCGTTCATCGTTCTGGGAAATGGTGACAGCGCCGGATTGCACCACCCGGAATACGATTTCAACGACGAGATCATTCCGCTTGGGTGCTCGTGGTTTGCTGAAATGGTCGAACGCCGGATGCCGGCGGCCTGAGAAACTCAAGGAGTACACAGATATGCCAGTGAAAAACCGATTTGCGGAGCTGCAGGAGGAAATCTCTGCATGGCGGCGCGACATCCACGAGAACCCGGAAATCTTGTTCGAAACGCATCGCACCAGCGCATTGGTGGCGGAAAAGCTGAAAGAATTCGGGTGTGACGAAGTGGTCACGGGTATTGGTCGCACCGGCGTTGTCGGCGTCATCAAAGGCAAGAGTGACAGCAAGGGCAAGGTGATCGGTCTGCGCGCCGATATGGACGCTTTGCCAATTCACGAGGCGACAGGGCTGGACTATGCCTCCAAGACGCCGGGTGCGATGCATGCCTGCGGTCATGACGGCCATACCGCGATGTTGCTGGGGGCTGCCAAGTATTTGTCCGAAACCCGTAATTTCGACGGTACAGTCGTTGTGATCTTTCAGCCCGCTGAGGAGGGTGGCGGCGGCGGTCGCGAGATGTGTGAAGACGGCATGATGGATCGCTGGAATATTCAGGAAGTCTATGGGATGCATAATTGGCCGGGTAAACCGGTCGGCAGTTTCGCGATCCGGCCCGGCGCGTTTTTTGCGGCAACCGACCAATTCGACATCACCTTTGAAGGCAGAGGCGGCCACGCCGCCAAACCGCATGAGACGGTGGACACCACTGTGATGACAGCGCAGGCGGTACTGGCGCTGCAGACCATCGCCTCGCGCAATGCCGACCCCATAGATCAGGTGGTGGTATCGGTTACATCGTTTGAGACATCTTCCAAGGCATTCAACGTGATCCCGCAGAAAGTGCAGATCAAAGGCACCGTGCGCACCATGAGCAAAAAAATGCGCGATCTGGCCGAAAAACGGATCAAGGGAATCTGCACCGGCGTTGCGGCGACCTTTGACGGTACGGCGGACGTAACGTACATCCGCGGGTATCCGGTTATGGTCAACAGCGATGAGCAGACAGGCTTTGCCGCCGAAGTGGCACGCGCGGTGTCCGGCGATTGCGAGGAAGCGCCTCTGGTGATGGGGGGCGAGGATTTCGCCTTCATGCTCGAAGAACGACCGGGTGCCTATATCCTTGTCGGCAATGGCGATACGGCAATGGTGCATCACCCGGAATATAACTTCAACGACGAGGCAATCCCTGCCGGGTGCAGCTGGTGGGCCGAGATTGTCGAAAAACGCATGCCAGCGGCGTGATCCGCCATGGGCGCGGGCGAACAACTCTCGTGCCCTGACGATCTTTCAAGCCGGATCAAGCTGAGTGCATAATGTATCAATGACGGCGTCCAATGCCTGTTTTTGATCGGACACGCAGCTTTGCGCAGCCTCTCGGGCTGCTTTCAGTGCAGGTTCGTCGGACAACCATCGCGTGATGGCTTTTATCAGATCCCGAGCAGCGCGCACTTCGATTGCACCGCCATTCCTGATCAACGGTTTGTACGTTTCCGCAAAGTTGAAATAGCCCGGCCCGGTAATTATCGCCGCCCCGGCCTGAGCCGGCTCGAACGGGTTGTGTCCGCCGATCTCCTTCAGGGAGCCACCCAAAAAAACCAAGGGGCAGAGGGAGTACCAAGTCCCGGTTTCACCCAGCGTATCTGCCATATAGACCTGTGTTTGCGACGTGATGAGGTCCTTCGACGTTCGTCGCGCCATTTGAAGCCCGGCTTTAGAGATGAGGCTTGCGACCTCGTCCCCCCGTTCGGGATGGCGTGGGATAAGCAGCAGCAGGAGGTTGGGCCAGTTTTTTAACAGTTCAGTGTGGGCCGCGAGAACGGTTTCTTCTTCGCCAGCGTGTGTAGAGCTTGCAACCCAGATCGGGCGTTCACCAATTTGCGCCTGAATTTCGTCTCGGGTATTGTTATCGATCGGTAAAGGATCAGACATCGCCTTGAGGTTGGTTCCGGGCTGCACACGGGCGGCTTCGGCCCCCATTTCGATTAGATTTACGGCCGTCTTTTCGTTTTGGGTAAGAAACAGCTGGAACTGATCCAGTATGAACCGAGCAGTATCAGGGCGCTTCTTCCAACCCTGCACCGATTTCTCGGATAGTCGTGCGTTCAGCAGGGCCAATGGGATGCCGCGTGAAGAGCTTTCCACCACCAACCGCGGCCAGATTTCGCTTTCCACGAATATCCCGGCATCTGGTTTCCAATGTGCGAGAAACCTGCGCACGGACCCTGGTGTGTCAAGCGGCGGATACTGGTGGCGGGTACGGGGAGGTATGCGTTTTTCGATCAAAGCGGCCGAGGTGGGGGTGCCGGAGGTGATCAAAAACTCTGCGCGGGGCAGGCGCAGACCCAAACGTTTGATCAGGCCGAGAACAGAAAGGCTTTCTCCGACGCTGGCCGCATGAAACCAGATCAACTGGCCATCGGGCCTGGGCTGGCTTGCGTGGCCCAGACGTTCCCGTTGTCGGATCCTGGAAACACCGGCACGGTCCAGCTTGCGGCGAACCGCCAACCACGCAATTGGAGCCAACAGAGCAGTTGCGCCGCAATATGCCGCATAGAGCAATGTGGCCTTGCCTGATTTGCCAGACACCTCAGCCGCCTGTGTGGCTCATATGCCGGGTCATTCGGCCATCCACCTGTTGCCGCGAATAATCGAAATCGTGCCCTTTGGGCTTCAGATGGATCGCGGCGCGAATGGCCGCCTCCAGGGCCTCCTCCGTGTTCGGATGATCGCGCAGGGGTTGGCGCAGATCGGCCATATCTTCCTGCCCGAGACACATGAACAATTCGCCTGTGCAGGTCAGACGCACTCGGTTGCAGCTTTCGCAGAAATTGTGGCTGAGCGGAGTGATGAACCCGATCCTTTGGCCAGTCTCCTCTAGCCTCACATACCGGGCTGGTCCGCCCGTGCGTTCGGCCAAATCGGTCACCTGATAGTGTCTTTCGTAATCCGAGCGCACGTCTTTCAGTGACCAGTACTGATCCAGACGATCCTCATTGCCTATGTCGCCCATCGGCATGACCTCGATCCAGGTCAGGTCCATGTCGCGTTCGGCGCACCACTCGGTAATGCGGGGCAGTTCTTCCTCGTTGAAACCTTTCAGGGCCACGGTATTTATCTTGATCCGAAGTCCTGCCTTTTGCGCTGCATCGATGCCTTTCAAGACCTGCGGCAGCCGACCCCAGCGGGTGATATCGAAAAATTTCGACTCGTCTAGCGTATCCAGCGACACATTCACGCGTCGCACCCCAGCGGCATAGAGCTGATCCGAAAAGCGCGACAGTTGCGAGCCGTTGGTGGTCAATGTCAGTTCTTTCAGCGTGCCGCTTTCCAGATGGCGGGTCATGGCGTTGAAAAATGTCATGATGTCCCGCCGCACCAAGGGCTCTCCGCCCGTAATGCGCAGTTTTTCTACTCCCATGCGAATGAAGGTTGAACACATGCGGTCCAACTCTTCCAGCGTCAGAAGCTCTTTCTTGGGTAGAAAGGTCATGTTTTCCGACATGCAATACACACAGCGGAAATCACAGCGATCCGTCACGGAAACGCGAAGATAGGTGATGGCGCGGGCAAACGGGTCGATCAGCGGAGCAGTCATGCGCCATAGGTAAAGCGGGTGATGGGCCTCGGCAAGGGCCAACAGCGTTTTGACTGGCATGTCTTTGTGGGCGCGGATAGGGTCGCAGGCATGAGATACATCGCCTTGGTTATACTTGTCGCGCTCGCGGGGTGTTCGGCCATACGGTCGACCAAAGACCGTCTCTTCGGAGAGAATCAAACGTTGTCCGAGCCCGTTGTCACCGATGTTTCCGCCGAAGCCCCCGAAGGGGTGGCACAGACGCCAATCGCAGCCGATCCGGGCTGGAATGGGGCCAGGCAGACCATTGCAGGACTTGGCGATCCGACGCGACCGGGGCGGTGGCTGGAGACACCATTGGTGAAAACCGAGATCAACGGGCGTGTGGTAACACGGGATACCGGCGCTCAGGTCTATGTTCTGCTAATCCCTGCACCGGGACCCCAAGGTGCGGGAAGCCGTTTGTCTTTGGAGGCAATGCAGTCGATGTTGTTGCCGCTGGATCAATTGGTCGAGTTGAACGTTTATTCCAACTGATCTGACAGGTATTTGCCAGCTTCTTTTCGGGCAAACGGTTTCATGGTTGCACCATGTTCGCTCAGAAATGCCGTGACGCGCGGCGCGTCATGTTTGGACAGGTCACGCAACCACCAGGCGACGGCCTTCTGGATGAACCAGTCGCGATCCGTGACATAGTCCGCTGCCCAACTGAGAACCCTTTCCCGCCGGTGCAGATCCTCGGGCTTGGGGTGGTTCTGCTTGGTCCAGGGAAGGGTCGCGACCAATGCGGCGCGGCGCGTCCACATATGTTCGGATCTAGTCCAGCCTTCGACCTGATCCAGACGCTCGGGATCAGCGGTCAGGCGCCTTTGCATCGCCATGCAGGCGTGGTCGGCGACGGCCCATGCGTCAAAATCGGAAACCCAGCTTTGCAGCAAAGCCCAAACTGCCTCGTCAGATCCGATACGGGCCTGAGTCAGCAATTTCGCGGCGGCCAGACGGCCTTCGTGTATGTTTGTTTGCCACAGAGCATTGGCCAGTTCCACCCGTGTGCCAACCGCCAATTCCTGACGCCACGTCTTGGCCAATTCGTTGAGAATCGGATTGGCCACGCCCAGATAGGGACGATCCGCCTTGTGATAAGCTGCCATTTGGGCCGATCGTTCTGGATCGGCATGTGCCTTGATTTGATCTAGAAATGAGCCCAGCATGACCGGATCAGACTGGCACGCCAGTGGGTTTCCCATCGATCGTCTTTTGGTTCTTTTCGACCCAATAGGAGCGGATGTCGTCGTCGGATTTTCCATCCACCCATTTTTGCATCGTGTCGCGCTCGGATCGATAATCCATGAACGGAACTGCATAGCCGCATGAGGTCTGGACCATGTCCACGCTAACGTCGAAGATCTGACGCGCGCTGCGATGAGAGGGAAATTGAGAGGACAGTTTTCCCCAGTCGGGATCAGCTACCTGGACCGTGCGAGCAGATCCGTATACGCGCAAAATCATCGGTCGCGTTGTGAAAGAGCACCACATCAGCGTTATACGGTTGGCCTCAAGCAGATGCCCGGCGGTTTCATTGCCGCTACCGGTCAGGTTCATCCAAAGGATGCGGTTCGAGTCCATTACCCGCAAGGAATCCATTCCCTTGGGGGATATGTTGACACGCCCTTCGGGGCCAGCCGAACCAGTAAAGAAGATATGCTGGCCTTCAATGAACTTGCGGTGCACTTCGTCCAGCGCCGGAAACTGTTTGGACATGTCTTACTCCACCGTTACGGATTTCGCCAAGTTGCGCGGCTGGTCGACATCCGTGCCTTTTGCAACTGCCGTGTGATAGGCCAATAACTGCGCGGGAACAGCGTAGAGGATCGGCGCAAGGCTGTTGTGGATATGTGGCATTCGGATCGTCGACCAGACGCCATCTTCGGCATCCGAAATGCCGTCATCGTCTGACACCAAAATGACCTTGCCCTTGCGTGCCATGACTTCCTGCATGTTCGACGTCGTCTTGTCGAACAACCCGTCGTGCGGTGCCAGAACCACCACAGGCATGTGTTTGTCGATCAGGGCTATGGGGCCATGCTTGAGCTCGCCAGACGCGTAGCCCTCGGCGTGTATATAGCTGATTTCCTTTAACTTTAGCGCCCCTTCGAGCGCTAGAGGATACATAAGTCCGCGGCCCAAGAACAGGACGTCGCGCGCTTCGCTGAGTTGCTGCGCGGCGACGCGGATCGCGTCATTCTGATCCAGAGCGGCGTTAAGCGCCGATGGCAGTCCTCGCAATGCAGAGAAGTGATCCGATAGTTGGTCGTGGGTCAGAGTTCCGCGATCTGCAGCAGCTTTCAAAGCCAGTAACAGCAACACCGTTAATTGGCAGGTGAAGGCCTTGGTAGATGCGACACCGATTTCAACACCTGCATGAATCGGCAGGGCGATATCGCTTTCCCTCGCGATCGAGCTCTCGGGGACGTTGACGACGGATACTATCCTGTCTGCTTTTCCTTCGCAGTATCGCAACGCCGCCAGAGTGTCGGCGGTTTCGCCCGATTGGCTTACGAACAGGGCAAGCGTTCGTTGCACCAAAGGCGGTTCGCGGTAACGGAATTCGGACGCGATATCGACCTCGACCGGAATTTTCGCCAGCTGTTCGAACCAGTATTTTGCCGTCAGGCAAGCATAAAAGGCTGTGCCACAGGCGACCATGGTCAAACGGTCAATCTTGGAAAAATCCAGATCTTCCGGAAGGCTTACCTGCTCACTTCCGGATGGCAGATAAGACCGAATGGCATCGGCAACGACCACCGGCTGTTCATTGATCTCTTTGGCCATGTAATGCTTGTAGCCATCCTTGCCGGTTCGGGCGTGATCGAGTTTGATTTCTCGGATTTCGCGGTTCGCCAACTCTCCGCTTTCCGTCCGAATTTCTACGGAGGACCGAGTTACGACCGCTCGGTCTCCTTCTTCCAGATAAGTGATGCTGTTGGTCAATGGGGCCAGGGCGATGGCATCGGACCCCACGAACATCTCGCCCTCGCCGTGACCGATGGCCAACGGCGACCCTTTGCGCGCCGCAACGATCAGGTCCTCTTCGCCTTCAAAAAGAAAGGCGAGAGCAAATGCGCCGTGGAGTCTGTCAATTGTTTTGAAGGCGGCTGCGACCGGATCCAGACCGCCCCGCATATGATGTTCCGTCATCAACGCGACGGTTTCGGTATCCGTTTCGGTTTGAAACTTGATACCGTTATCAGCCAGTTCCGCACGTAGTTCCCGGTAGTTTTCGACGATGCCGTTATGGACAACTGCTACCGGGCCGGCGCGATGGGGATGCGCGTTGCTGATGGAAGGTGCGCCGTGCGTGGCCCAGCGTGTGTGTCCAATGCCCGACTTGCCGGCCAAGGGCTCGTGTACCAGCAGATCGCTGAGATTGACCAGTTTGCCCACCGCCCTGCGACGATCCAGTGTGCCATTATTGATTGTGGCAATCCCGGCGCTGTCATAACCGCGATACTCAAGCCGTTTGAGCGCTTCCACCAGGATCGGCGCCGCCTCGTGATGGCCTAAAACCCCAACAATTCCGCACATAGAAACTTATCCTTTATCGCGGCGAGCCTTTTTCGCCTTCAACATATCAAACAATTTACGCGCATAACCGGGTTTGTTTTCCTGTTTGGCGCGCGCGACCGCCAATGCATCCGGTTCAACATCACGAGTGACGACTGTTCCGGTTGCCGTCATCGCCCCGTTACCTAAAGAGACAGGCGCAACCAACATGGTGTTCGAGCCGATAAAGACGTTATCCCCAATGCTCGTGTAGTGCTTCATCACGCCGTCATAATTGCAGGTAATCGTGCCAGCGCCGATATTCGTCGACGCCCCAACCGTGGCATCACCGATATAGCTGAGGTGGTTGACCTTGGCGCCCTCGCCGATCTCGGCGTTCTTGATTTCCACAAAATTGCCAATTCGGGCGTTCTCGGCCAATTCGGCGCCGGGTCGCAAACGGGCATATGGCCCGACAATCGCGCCTTGGCTGACGTGGCAGCCCTCGAGATGTGAAAAGGCTCGGATTGTGACGCCGCTTTCTATGGTGACGCCCGGCCCAAACACCACATGGGGTTCAATGATAGTATCGCGGCCGATCACGGTGTCCGCCGCCAGGTAGACAGTTTCAGGGGCCATCAATGTGACGCCAAGTTCCAGCAACTCTGCTCGTGCCCTCGATTGGAACACGGCATCGGCTGCCGCCAGATCTGTGCGCGAGTTCACCCCGAGCGTTTCCTCCTCATCACAGGCAATGGCAGTGACCTTCAGGCCTCGATCCCGGGCGATCTCAACTAAATCAGTCAGATAGTATTCACCCGATGCGTTGTCGTTGCCGACACTTGAAATGAGTGAAAACAATAGTTGTGAATCGCAGGCCATCAGACCTGAGTTGCAAAAGGTTATGCAACGTTCATCTGCCGAAGCGTCTTTGAATTCGACAATACGCTCCAACATATCGCCATTCATTACCAATCTACCGTATCTCGCCGGATCGGCGGCTTCGAAGCCGAGAATGACCAGATCGTTCCCCCTCCGAGCCTCAATCATTCTTTCGAGAGTGTTTGGTCGAATGAAGGGCGTATCACCATACAGCACCACAACGTCGCCGTGGAACCCGTCCAGCACGGTTCGAGCTTGATTGACAGCATGGGCCGTCCCTAACTGTTCGTCCTGAACAACTATCCTCGCTCGTTCGTCTTCCGCGCAGGCCTCTTGGCGCACGGCTTCCGCGCCATGACCGGCAACCACGATGGTGTGCTCGGGGTTCAGTACCGCGCCTGCCCGCATTGCGTGGATTAGCATGGGGACCTGTGCTATTGGATGCAGAACTTTTGGTAATTCCGAATTCATCCTGGTGCCTTTTCCGGCCGCGAGGATGACCAATGCAGTGCTCATGAATAGGTTTTCTCTTTCGTTTTGTTGCTGACCGTTTTATCCGCTATGTCCAAAGGCGCAAGCAGTTCGGTGATCAAACAAAATTGCCGATTGCAACACGACAAGGCGAAATCCCGCCGAGCATGGAGACGGAATGCGCACGGTTATCTTTGATCTGGATGGAACCCTAGCAGATACGTCGGGTGATCTTCTGGCGGCCGCAAACCATTGTTTTCGGCTGATGGGGCATGGTGATGTTCTAGTGCCCGGCGAGGATGCCGGGATTGCCCTGCGTGGTGGAAAAAAGATGCTGACACATGGTCTGGAACGTCTGGACTGTTATCAGGCTGCCACGGTCGATGAATACTATCCGATCCTGCTGGCAGCTTACGGAGAGGCCATCGACCACCACACGCAATTCTACCCTGGTGCGCTGGCTGCGGTGGATGCGTTGCGGGCAGCAGGATACAAGGTTGGCATCTGCACCAACAAGCCCGAAGCCTTGGCCGATCTGCTGCTGACGCGCCTGGGCGCGCGTGACATTTTCGACTCGCTGATCGGAGCTGACACCCTGCCTGTGCGCAAACCCGATCCTGAACCATTGCGCGAGGCTGTTCGCCGCGCCGGAGGTGATCCGGACCGGTGCATTTTGGTCGGGGATTCCGACACCGACAGGAACACGGCGCGCGCTGCCGGGGTTCCGTCTGTTCTGGTAACATTTGGACCATCTGGCGACGACATGGCTGCGCTTGGTCCTGAGGCGTTATTGCATCATTTCGATCACTTGCCCGCCTTGGTCGCGGAGTTGATCGGGCAACCAGAGCCAGTCGGGTTGTAGCCAGCTTTCCAACCTCTGCCCGTAGTATTGCTGGGAGCATAATAGACATGACCGAGAAGTTTTCAGGCAGCTTCACCCAACAGGAGCCGATCCCCGATGATGCCATCGAGGCCGCAGTTGCGGTTATGCGCCATGGGCGGTTGCATCGCTACAACGTTGTCCCGGGCGAGATGAGTGAAACGGCGTTGCTCGAGCAGGAGTTCGCAGCCCAGATGGGCGCGAAATACTGCGTCGCTGTTGCATCGGGCGGTTATGCGCTTGCAACCTCATTGCGCGCTACTGGTGTAAAACCCGGAGATCCAGTGCTGACCAATGCCTTTACGTTGGCTCCGGTTCCCGGCGCGATTGCTTCGGCGGGTGGTCGACCGGTTTTTGTTGGTGTCACCGCGGGATTGACGATTGACCTCGAGGATCTCGCGGCAAAGGCAGGTCAGGCGAAAGTTTTGATGCTTAGCCATATGCGCGGCCATCTGTGCGACATGGATCGGTTGATGCAGATTTGTGATGAAGCCGGAATTAGGGTGATCGAAGATTGCGCGCATACGATGGGCGCGCGCTGGAACGGTACGCTGTCGGGACGGCAGGGCGCCATAGGGTGCTATTCTTGCCAAACATATAAACACGTAAACTCGGGTGAGGGTGGCTTGCTGATCACCGATGACGAGGAACTAGCGGCGCGAGCGGTGATGATGTCGGGTTCATACATGCTATACGAACGTCATGTGGCGGCGCCGGGACCGGAAGTGTTTGAGCGCATCAAGTACCATACTCCGAACATTTCGGGGCGGATGGACAATTTGCGGGCCGCGATCCTGCGCCCCCAGTTGCGCGATCTGGAAACACAGGTGGCGCGCTGGAACGATCGGTATCGCGAGATCGAGGCAGGCTTGCGTGACACGCCGGGCCTAACCGTTGTCGAGCGACCCGAGGCGGAATTCTATGTCGGATCGTCCATTCAGTTTCTTCTGCTCGACTGGTCCGCCGAACGCGTCGGCGAGGTGATCCGCCGATGTGCCGAGCGCGGGGTTGATCTGAAGTGGTTCGGCGGAACGGAACCCAGTGGCTTCACTTCGCGGTATGACAGTTGGCGCTATGCCGATTGTGAGCGCTTGCCAAAAACCGACCGCATTCTGGCTGGGGTCATTGACATGCGTGTTCCTCTGACATTCTCGCTGGACGATTGCCGTTTGATCGCACGCATCATTCGGGCCGAAGTCGGTGCGGTGTTTCAATCCTGAATGAACAAACACAGGCAGCGTCCGACACATTTTGAAGCGGCGTTCTGGAGACGGGGCGCCGTTTTTTGTTTCCGGTCGACGTGGGGTCGCGGGGAAACACAATCGTTGACCGAAAAGAGATTCGCTGTTATCTCATTATTGAACAAGTGTTCAATAATTGCGAGAGGAGAGCGCAGATGTTCACCGCGACCATGCAATTCGATCTGGGCGAAGATGTGAACGCCCTGCGTGATATGGTGCATCGCTGGGCCCAGGAACGGGTCAAGCCGATGGCCGCAGATATCGACAGGACCAATGAATTTCCCAACGATCTTTGGAAGGAGATGGGTGAGCTTGGCCTGCTGGGCATCACCGTGCCCGAGGAGTACGGCGGTTCGGGAATGTCGTATCTGGCTCACACAGTCGCCGTTGAAGAGATCGCGCGGGCCTCGGCCTCGGTATCCCTGTCGTACGGCGCTCACTCGAATTTGTGCGTGAACCAAATCAAGCTGAACGGTACCGAGGAGCAGAAACGCAAGTACCTGCCGCGCTTGGTCTCGGGAGAACATGTGGGCGCTCTGGCGATGTCCGAACCTTCGGCAGGGTCTGACGTGGTGTCGATGAAGTTGCGTGCCGAAAAGCGGAACGATCATTATCGCCTGAACGGCAACAAGTATTGGATCACCAACGGTCCGGATGCGGATACCTTGGTCGTCTATGCCAAGACCGATCCCGAGGCGGGATCGAAAGGGATTACTGCCTTTCTGGTCGAGAAGGAGATGAAGGGGTTCTCGACCTCTAACCATTTCGACAAACTTGGAATGCGTGGCTCAAATACCGCTGAACTGATCTTTGAGGACGCCGAAGTGCCTTTCGAAAACGTGCTGGGCGAGGAGGGTAAGGGAGTTGCCGTCCTGATGTCTGGTCTCGACTATGAACGGGTCGTGCTGGCGGGTATCGGGCTGGGCATCATGGCGGCCTGCCTGGATGAGGTCATGCCGTATCTGGCCGAGCGCAAGCAGTTCGGCAAACCTATTGGCACGTTCCAGCTGATGCAGGGCAAGATTGCGGATATGTACACGGCGATGAATTCGTCGCGTGCCTATGTTTATGAGGTGGCCAAGGCCTGCGACCGCGGTGACGTGACCCGGCAGGATGCGGCGGCCTGCTGTCTCTATGCTTCTGAACAGGGAATGGTTCAGGCGCATCAGGCCGTACAGGCGATGGGTGGGGCCGGGTTCCTTTCGGATGCAGCCGTCAGCCGTATTTTCCGCGACGCCAAATTGATGGAGATCGGCGCAGGTACCAGCGAAATTCGCCGGATGCTGATCGGGCGCGAGTTGATGAATACTATGCTCTGAAAACGGATCGCCCCGCCACGGTTGAGGTGACGGGGCATTGCGGTGCAAGGATCAGAAACGATGAACGTAGGTGAGTCCAATCAGCCACGGATCGACTTCGGCAGTGCCGATACCGGCGCCGTCCAAGGTTACGTCAGTGTCGATATCGAACCAACGCACGTTCAGGCGGACAGCACCGGTGTCGCTGATCTGATAGTCAAGGCCAGCCTGCAGAGAAACGCCAAAGGAATCGTCGGCCTTGAGGTCGCCCAACGGCGATTGTTCATCAAAGAACACGGTATAGTTCAGGCCTGCGCCGACATAGGGCTTCCAGGCGCTGTTGGTCGGGAAGTGGTAGTTCAGCGACAGGGTTGGCGGCAGGTGCTTGACGCTGCCCGCGTCCACGCTTCCACCGAGGGTAACATCGTGCTCGAAGGGGGTGGCTGCCAGCAACTCGATCCCCAGGTTGTCGCGGATGAAATACTCGACAGTAAAGATCGGGCGCGTGTCATCATCGATCGACGCACTGAAGCCAGCAAGCGATCCGTTGTCGGATTTGGGGTCCAGGTAGCCGAAACCGACACCCACTGTCCAGTCGCCACGCGATTGGGCGAAAACGGGAGCGGCGAGGGCGGTCAGTGCCGTGGTCAATGCCAGTACGGCGGCTGTGCGTTTCATGGTGACTCCTTTAGAAACCGTTTGATTTCGCGCGTTAATGCCGTTTTTCGCATGTGTTCTGCGAAGTTCTCTGATTTGAATCAAATTCATCTGTGGTGGAGGCGTTTGCGAGGCAACCGTGAAGTGTTTGCGTTGGCTACGCCCCTTGCAAACAAGGGTATGAACAAGCATCGGCCGGAGGTCGTTTCGTGATGCGCATA
This sequence comes from Ruegeria sp. YKSF57, assembly GCF_059612585.1. NCBI lineage: Bacteria > Pseudomonadati > Pseudomonadota > Alphaproteobacteria > Rhodobacterales > Roseobacteraceae > Ruegeria > Ruegeria sp. YKSF57. The sequence continues at coordinate 42,223 of NZ_JBXWQW010000010.1, forward strand.
CCGGGTATGCATCCAGGAGGTGGATGGGATATTCCACCTCGTCTCAACATGGCGCGGCAATGTCTGCAAGGCGCCGATGATCAGACCGCGATCATCGACCTGACCGGCTCAGAACGGGTCGAAATCTCTTTTGCCGACCTGCGCCAGATGGTCGAACGCCTGTCCCGCCGCCTTCTGCACGAGGTTGCGCCGGGTGACCGGGTCGGCGTGCTGCTCAGTCAGTCCCCATGGTGTGCGGCGGCCCATCTCGCGATCTGGAAGATTGGCGCGATCTCGGTACCACTGTTCAAACTGTTCAAAAGGGATGCGCTGTGCACCCGCGTGGGGGATGCCGGGGCGAGGATCGTGCTGACCGACGCCGAAGGGGCAGCGTTGCTCGGCGATCTGGCCACCCCGTTTATGGTCGATGAAACCGGCGAGGATGGCGGGCCAGTGCCCTTTGCCGATACCGGCCCCGAGGATCCGGCGGTGCTGATCTATACCTCGGGCACCACCGGCAGCCCCAAGGGCGCGCTGCATGGCCATCGGGTTCTGACCGGGCATTTGCCAGGTGTCTCGATCAGCCACAATCATCTGCGCTACGGCGACTGCCTGTGGACCCCCGCCGATTGGGCGTGGATCGGGGGGCTCTTCGATGTGCTGATGCCGGGTCTGGCGCTAGGCATCCCGGTTGTCGCGGCACGTCTTGAGAAGTTTACCCCTGAAGCCTGCGCCGACATAGTCGCGCGCGGCGGAGTGCGGAACGTCTTTTTCCCTCCAACGGCGCTGCGAATGCTCAAGGCGGTGGATCAGGCAATCCCCGGTCTGCGCTCGGTCGCGTCCGGGGGTGAACCGCTGGGGGCCGAAATGCTGGCATGGGGGCAGAAGGCATTTGGTCTGACGATCAACGAATTTTACGGCCAGACCGAATGCAACATGGTCGTCTCGTCTTGCGCCGAGGATTTCCCAGTTCGACCCGGCTGTATCGGTAAACCGGTGCCGGGGCATGAGGTTGCAGTAATCGATGAGGACGGAAACCCGACCGGCGAAGAGGGCGACGTGGCCATCCGGCGCGGCTCTGCCTCGATGCTGCTGGAATACTGGAACCGGCCCGACGCGACGGCCGAGAAGTTCCGGGGCGATTGGCTGATTACCGGAGACCGGGGTGTTTGGGAAGGCGACTACCTGCGCTTTGTCGGTCGGGAGGATGACGTGATCACGTCCGCCGGATATCGCATCGGCCCGGCTGAGATCGAGGATTGCCTGTTGACCCACCCGGCGGTGGCAACGGTGGGCGTGGTCGGCAAGCCGGACCCGCTGCGGACCGAGATCGTGAAGGCTTATGTGGTGTTGAAACCGGGTGCTGAGGCGGCGGAGCAGGAGTTGCAGGACTGGGTCAAAGACCGTCTGGCGCAGTACTCCTATCCGCGAGAGGTGGCGTTTCTGGAGGAATTGCCGATGACGGTGACGGGGAAGGTGATCCGGAAGGAGTTGAAGCGGATGGCGGCGGGGGAAGTGGACGCGTGACGACTTCACACAAACGCCAGAGCCTGAGCGATCGGCACTATCTTTGGTTCCGGAGTCTTTTCCACACTCGCTGTCCGGATTGTGGAGGTTTCATTCCGCTGGGCAAACTGACTGGGCGTAGCAGAGGCTGGCCGCAACATGGTGCTTGCAAGACGTGCGGTCAGGAATGGCGCGTTGCGCTGACCCATTGGCAATACACGCGACGGTTTATGTTTCGCTGTGTGCCGCTGGTGCTGGTGTCTGTCTTCGTCATGTCTGGACTGGTCGAGTATTTCATACCGGCCCTGACGTATGAGCTTAATGGCCTGACAAAACTCAGCTTTCCGGCTTTTGTGTTTTTGCTCCCTGCGTTTGTCTTGCCCGCGCTTTGGTGGGCGCGGCGTCTACCGTTGGAAAAGGTCGAGCGATGCGAATGATTTGCATGGCGGTTTTGAGAAGTGCCGGATCACACCGTGATCCGGTTCGCGCCCGACCCCGCCCCCCAGGGCGGGCGCGAAGCAGCAACGGTTGCGACAGGTTGCGGCTTTGCGAGTGGCTCGGAGCGCGGGACAAATGGATAGCCGCCCTCAGGGCCGGGCGCGAACCTGCCGTTGGGCGAGACTGGCGGGCATTTGGAATTTTGGTGAGGCACGACACATGAAACTCAACTCTCAGGCATTGCCCTCTTCGGATGGGTTCAAGACCAACCGCGCCGCGCATCTGGCCGCTTTGGACAAGATCGCGCAGGCATCGCAGACCGCGCGCATGGGGGGCGGCGAAAAGTCCCGCGCCCGCCATGAAAGCCGGGGCAAGATGTTGCCGCGCAGGCGGGTGGCGAACCTGCTTGATCCGGGGTCTCCGTTTCTGGAAATCGGGGCGACGGCGGCGCATGGGATGTATGATGGCGCGGCCCCGAGTGCTGGTGTTGTTGCAGGTATTGGCCGCGTGCACGGGCAAGAGGTCATGGTGGTCTGCAACGACGCCACCGTGAAGGGCGGCACATATTATCCGATGACCGTCAAAAAACACCTGCGGGCGCAGGAGATTGCCGAGGAAAACCATCTGCCCTGCATCTACCTGGTCGACAGTGGCGGCGCGAACCTGCCCAATCAGGATGAGGTGTTCCCCGACCGCGACCACTTTGGCCGTATCTTCTACAATCAGGCCCGGATGAGCGCGAAGGGTATCCCTCAGATCGCCGTGGTGATGGGGTCATGTACGGCTGGCGGCGCTTATGTGCCAGCGATGTCGGACGTGACGATCATCGTCAAGGAACAGGGCACCATCTTTCTTGCGGGGCCACCGCTGGTGAAAGCGGCGACGGGTGAGGTGGTGAGCGCCGAAGACCTCGGTGGCGGAGACGTGCATACGCGCCTTTCGGGCGTGGCCGATTACCTGGCAGAGGATGACGCACATGCTCTGGCTTTGGCGCGACGCGCGGTGCAATCACTGAACCGTCGCAAGCCGCTGACGGTGGATTGGGCCAGCCCCGAAGAGCCTGCCTATGACCCCGAGGAAATCCTTGGCGTGGTTCCCGCGGACCTGAAGACGCCATATGACATCCGCGAGGTAATTGCGCGGTTGGTCGACGGCTCACGTTTCGACGAGTTCAAGCCGCGCTTTGGCGAGACCATCGTGTGTGGATTTGCCCATCTCAAGGGCTGCCCAATCGGAATTATCGCCAACAACGGCGTGATCTTCAGCGAGGCGGCGCAAAAGGCCGCGCACTTCGTGGAACTCTGCAGCCAGCGCAAGATTCCGCTGGTCTTCCTGCAGAACATTACCGGCTTCATGGTGGGTCGCAAATACGAAAACGAGGGCATTGCCCGTCACGGAGCCAAAATGGTGACGGCTGTGGCGACGACGAACGTGCCCAAGATCACCATGCTTGTCGGCGGTTCCTTCGGGGCGGGCAACTATGGCATGGCGGGCCGGGCCTATCAGCCGCGGTTCCTGTGGACATGGCCCAGTTCCCGAATATCGGTGATGGGTGGCGAACAGGCGGCGGGTGTTCTAGCGACCGTCAAGCGGGATGGCATTGAACGTTCGGGGGGCACCTGGTCGGCCGAGGAAGAGGCCGAGTTCAAGCGCCCGACGCTGGAGATGTTCGAAGAGCAATCGCACCCGCTCTATGCTTCGGCCCGTCTGTGGGATGACGGCATCATCGACCCGCGCAAAAGCCGCGATGTGTTGGCCTTGTCGCTGAGCGCCGCGCTGAACGCCCCGATTGAAGAGACACGTTTCGGCGTGTTCAGGATGTGAAACATGACCAAATTTCGAGGTTTGATTGAAGATGCTCTGTTCTTGCCTAAGCTGACTGGAACCGTTCTGATGTTGAAGCACATCGAAGGGATGCCGGAAGTCGGCATGCAAATTTCAGTTTCGGGCAAGCTCGCTGAGATCAAAGAACTCGGGCGCAATTCAACTGATGGCCAGCCGGTTTCTTCCAGGAGTTGTTTAACTGGCAGACCTTGCGCTCCTTACGGTAGTATTTTGATTGAATGGAATGAAGAGGCAGTTGCCCTGAAAGATCTTCATTTGCTTTGGGTAGCGGAAGAGGCTGTGAACTGATGTTTGACAAGATCCTGATTGCCAATCGCGGCGAGATCGCCTGCCGTGTGATGGAAACCGCGCAGCGCATGGGCGTCGCCTGTGTTGCGGTCTATTCCGATGCCGATGCCGGCGCCAAACATGTGGCGATGGCGGACGAGGCGGTGCATATCGGCGGCCCGGCGCCCGCCGACAGTTACCTCAAGGGCGACGTGATCATCGCTGCCGCTTTAGAAACCGGCGCGCAGGCGATCCATCCCGGTTATGGGTTCCTGTCCGAGAACCCCGGATTCGTGGATGCGGTCGAGGCGGCGGGGCTGACCTTTATCGGTCCCTCGGCCAGCGCGATCCGTGCGATGGGCCTCAAGGATGCCGCCAAGGCGCTGATGCACGAGGCGGGCGTGCCCGTGGTACCCGGCTATCACGGCGACAACCAGGATCCCGAACATCTGGCGGGCGCCGCCGATACCATCGGCTATCCGGTGCTGATCAAGGCGGTCGCTGGCGGCGGCGGCAAGGGGATGCGCCTGGTCGAGCGCCCGCAGGATTTCGCAGCGGCGCTCGACAGCGCGCGGGGTGAGGCCAAGACCGCCTTTGGCAATGACGCCGTGTTAGTCGAGAAATTCGTCGCCAAGCCCCGCCATATCGAAGTGCAGGTGTTTGGCGACGGTACCCATGCGGTGCATCTGTTCGAACGTGACTGCTCGCTGCAGCGGCGACACCAGAAGGTGATCGAAGAGGCCCCGGCACCCGGAATGACCTCCGAAATGCGTGAAGCGATGGGGCAGGCGGGTGTGCGCGCGGCTGAGGCGATCGGTTACAAAGGCGCGGGGACGGTCGAATTCATCGTTGATGCCTCGGACGGTCTGCGGCCTGACCGGTTCTGGTTCATGGAGATGAACACACGTCTGCAGGTGGAGCACCCGGTGACCGAAGCCATTACCGGCGTCGATCTGGTGGAATGGCAATTGCGCGTGGCCGCCGGAGAGAACCTGCCGAAACGACAGGACGAACTGATCATTACCGGCCATGCTTTCGAGGCAAGGCTCTATGCCGAAGATGTGCCAAAGGGCTTTCTTCCCGCAACGGGAACATTGACCCACTTGCGTTTCCCCGACGAATGCCGCGCCGACAGTGGCGTGCGGGCGGGTGACACGATCAGCCCCTGGTACGATCCGATGATTTCGAAGGTTATCGTTCACGGTCCGACCCGAGAAGTGGCTTTGGCAAAGTTGGACCGGGCGTTGAGCGGCACGCAGGTGGGCGGGACCGTAACCAATCTGGCGTTTCTCGGAGCTCTGACCCGGCATGCGGGGTTTGCAGCGGGTGATGTGGATACTGGCCTGATCGGTCGCGATCTGGAGGCGTTAGTTCAAGAGCCTATTGCCGAACCTCGGCACAAGGTGGCGGCGGCGATGACTGCATTGGGGTTGGTTGAAACTGAGGCGCATACTGGTTTTTCGATTTGGGCACCTTTGCACCGCGCAGTCGAGATATCCTGGCAGAACGAGCCGCGCGCGTTGGATGTACAGGTTCTGGGGCCGGTTCGGCAGCTATGGCAGGTCGGGGAAGATCAGGTGCTGGCAGAGCGTCGCAATGGGCGCTGGCAAATTGGAGGGCGTGCGATGCCCGACACCTCGACCGCGGGACAAGTTGTCACCGTGTTTGACTGCTACGGTTTGGCTTTCGAAATAATTGATCCGCTGGATCGGGATGCGTCTGCCAGCGGCGATACCAATGTTATAGAAGCTCCCATGCCGGGGCTGGTAAAGGCCGTGTTTGCCAAGGCCGGTCAAGCTGTGAATGAAGGGGATCGTCTGGCCATTCTGGAAGCGATGAAGATGGAGCATTCGCTTTTGGCCGCCCGGGATGGAGTGGTCGCTGAAGTGCTTGCCAGCGCAGGCGATCAGGTGGAAGCTGGTGCGGCGCTTGTCCGGCTCAAGGACGATGCCGACTGAGTTCCCGCGCCTGTTTGGCAGTTGGACTGGGAATTTGTGACCAGAAAGAAGCAGGAGGCTCGCCCATGGCGGAGCGTGTGGAAATATTCGAAGTCGGTCCGAGGGATGGGCTTCAGAACGAGAAGCGTGAAATTCCGGTAACAGATAAGGTAGCGCTGGTTGATTGCCTGAGCCAGGCCGGGTTCAACCGCATTGAAGTTGCAAGCTTCGTGTCGCCCAAATGGGTGCCGCAGATGGTGGGTTCGGCCGAGGTTCTCGCGGGCATCACAAGGCGGAACGGCATTCGGTATGCCGCGCTGACACCAAATATGCGGGGCTATGAAGATGCTCTGGCGGCGGGAGCCGACGAAGTCGCCGTGTTCGCGTCGGCGTCGGAAGGGTTCTCCAGGGCCAATATCAACGCTACGATCGAGGAAAGCATCGAGCGGTTCGTACCCATTCTGGATGCTGCACGCCACATTGACATGCCGGTGCGCGGTTATGTGTCTTGTGTGACCGATTGCCCTTATGACGGGCCGACGGCGCCGGAGAAGGTCGCCGAAGTGGCTGATATACTGTTTTCGCGAGGCTGCTACGAGATTTCACTGGGCGATACGATTGGCCGGGCCACTCCGGACAAAATCGCCAGGATGCTGCTGGCCGTGCGGGAAAGGGTACCGGTTACGCGCCTTGCCGGACACTATCATGACACCGCAGGTCGGGCGATCGACAATATTGATGCGTCCTTGTCTTTAGGCGTAAGGGTTTTTGATGCCGCCGTCGGAGGGTTGGGCGGCTGTCCCTATGCGCCCGGCGCCGCCGGGAACGTGGCGACCGAAGCGGTTGACGCGCACCTTACACGGCTGGGATACGAAACGGGTCTGGATGCCTCGGTATTGGAGCGGGCTGCAGGCATAGCTCGCGCGATGAGAGCAGGGTGAGGAAACAGCATGTTTGAAACGATCTCGCTGGAAACGGATGCGCGTGGTGTTGCGACGCTGACACTGGATCGGGCAGAAAAGCATAACGCGATGTCTGCGAAGATGCTGGCCGAGTTGACGGCTGCCGCAAGGCAATTGTCGGCGGACGAGGCTGTTCGGGTCGTGATCCTGACCGGGGCCGGCAAGACATTCTGCGCCGGTGGCGATCTGGGCTGGATGCAGGACCAGATGGCGGCTGACCCAAAAACCCGCTTTGTCGAGGCGCGGAAGCTGGCCGAAATGCTGCAGGCGATAAATACATTGCCCAAGCCGGTGATCGGAGCCTTGCAGGGAAATGCCTTTGGTGGCGGCGTGGGAATGGCTGCGGTTTGTGATATCGCGATTGGTGTTGATAGTCTGAAAATGGGCCTGACCGAGACGCGTTTGGGGCTGATCCCGGCAACCATCGGTCCCTATGTTATCGCCCGAATGGGAGAGGCGAGGGCGAGACGGGTGTTCATGTCGGCTCGTCTTTTCGATGCCAATGAAGCTGTTGAATTGGGGCTGCTGGCAAAGGCAGTACGGGGAGATAAACTGTCCGAAGCGGTTGAAGGAGAAGTGACCCCATATCTTGCCTGTGCACCTGGCGCCGTTGCATCTGCCAAGCGGCTCGCTCGACAACTGGGACCACGGATCGACGAAGATGTGATCAACCGGACGATTCAGGCTTTGGTGGACAGGTGGGAAACCGAAGAAGCGAAGGAGGGAATCGCGGCGTTCTTCGACAAAAGAAAACCTGCATGGATCACGTAGGTTTCACTTCTATTGCGTGCAAACCGGTATTTGCGAAAACATTCGATAAACCCGGTGCCTAACGCGGCGATTTAACCTGCCTGTCGCGTTCGCGCTTGGTTGACCCTCTGACCCGGCAGGGGTAGAGAATGTCCAGTCAACTCGCAAATTGACGGCACGTTCAAAGGTGGACGTGCAGGAAAGGAGCCATTCGTGGAAGAGCTGTTGCGGGAATACCTCCCGATCCTGGTTTTTCTGGCCGTCGCTGTCGGCCTTGGAATCGTCCTGATTCTCGCGGCTGTCGTTCTGGCTGTCCGCAACCCCGACCCCGAAAAGGTAAGTGCCTATGAATGCGGTTTCAACGCATTCGACGATGCGAGGATGAAATTCGACGTCCGCTTTTATCTGGTGTCGATCCTTTTCATCATCTTCGATCTTGAAATCGCAATGCTGTTTCCGTGGGCTGTGAGCTTTAAAGACATCAGCGACGTCGGGTTCTGGTCGATGATGGTGTTTTTGGCGGTACTGACCATCGGCTTTGCCTATGAATGGAAGAAGGGGGCCCTGGAATGGGAATAGTGACAGGGGCGAACACAGCTGATGTCGACAAGGAAGTCGCGACCCGGGCCCTGAACGCGGAATTGCAGGACAAGGGCTTCTTGCTGACCTCGACCGAGGATATTATCAACTGGGCGCGTACGGGTAGTCTGCATTGGATGACCTTTGGCCTGGCCTGCTGTGCTGTGGAAATGATGCATACGTCGATGCCGCGTTACGATGCCGAACGGTTCGGCATCGCGCCACGCGCGTCCCCACGCCAGTCGGACGTGATGATCGTGGCCGGAACTCTGACCAACAAGATGGCCCCGGCATTGCGCAAAGTTTATGACCAGATGCCCGAGCCACGCTATGTGGTCTCGATGGGGTCCTGTGCCAATGGCGGCGGCTATTACCACTATTCCTATTCGGTGGTGCGCGGTTGTGATCGGGTTGTTCCGGTTGACATCTACGTTCCCGGTTGCCCGCCGACTGCCGAGGCGCTGCTTTACGGTCTGCTCCAACTGCAACGCAAGATACGCCGCACGGGGACGATTGTACGATGAGCGAAGCATTGAACGAACTCGGGACCCATATCGAACTCAAACGCCCTGATTGTGTTCTGGGCTGGGATGTGAGCTTTGGCGAACTCAATGTGGATGTTGCCCCTTCCAATCTGGTCGATTTTATCGATTTCCTGAAGTCCGACCCCAATTGCAGGTTTTCCAGCCTGGTGGACATCGCAGGCGTTGATTACCCCGAACGCGGCAAGCGGTTCGACGTGGTCTATCACTTTCTGTCGATGTACCAGAACCAGCGCATCCGTTTGAGGGTGTCGGTCCGCGAGGATGACATGGTGCCTTCGATTGTGGATGTGCACCCTTCGGCCAACTGGTTCGAACGGGAAGTCTTCGACATGTTCGGAATCCTGTTTTCCGGCCATCCCGATCTGCGTCGCATTCTCACCGACTATGGATTCCGCGGCTACCCTCTGCGCAAAGACTTCCCGACCACAGGTTACACAGAGGTCCGCTATGATGAGGCGCAAAAACGCGTCGTCTATGAACCTGTAGACCTTGTGCAGGAATACCGGCAGTTCGATTTCATGAGCCCCTGGGAGGGTGCCAATTATGTTCTGCCGGGGGACGAGAAACAGGAGAGCAAGTGATGGGTGGCATCTGGTGGCTGATCCTTTCCGCGCTGACGATCATTCCGATGGTCAAGCTGTTACCGTTCTTCGGGATCAACAAATATTGGTGCCTGGCTTGCCTGATCCCCTTCGGTACGATTGCGCTTTTGTGGTGGATGGGCCTGAAGTTGCAAGAACTGGAGCGCCGTTGAGATGCTGATGATGTTGGGGGAACTGATCGCACTGGGTGTGCTTGGGGTCCTGCTGGCGGGCGCTGCGGTTAAGGCTGTCGAGACGAAAAAAGTCCGCGTACGGGCTGATGCGAAAAAGAACAGACGAGGGCGTTGATGGACGGCTCAAGATACGATGACGGCAGCACGGACGCGCTGAGCGGAGAACAGAAGATCCGCAACTTCAACATCAACTTTGGCCCGCAACATCCTGCGGCGCACGGAGTTTTGCGTTTGGTGCTTGAGTTGGATGGCGAGATCGTTGAGCGCTGTGATCCGCATATCGGCCTGCTGCACCGTGGCACCGAAAAGCTGATGGAAAGCCGGACGTATCTGCAGAACCTGCCGTATTTTGACCGTCTGGATTACGTGGCACCAATGAACCAGGAACATGCCTGGTGTTTGGCCATCGAAAAGCTGACCGGGGTAGAGGTGCCGCGTCGTGGCTCTCTGATCCGGGTTCTGTATTCCGAGATCGGGCGCATCTTGAACCACCTGCTGAACGTGACGACGCAGGCAATGGACGTTGGTGCGCTGACGCCGCCGCTCTGGGGCTTTGAAGAGCGCGAAAAGCTGATGGTGTTCTATGAGCGTGCCTGCGGCGCCCGCCTGCACGCCGCTTATTTCCGTCCGGGTGGTGTACATCAGGACCTGCCGCCGGAACTGCTGGACGATATCGAGGCGTGGAGCCACGAATTCCCCAATGTCCTAGATGACATTGACGGGCTGCTGACCGAAAACCGCATCTTCAAACAGCGCAACGCCGATATCGGCGTGGTGACCGAGGATGATATTCAGAAATACGGCTTCTCGGGCGTGATGGTGCGTGGATCGGGTCTGGCATGGGACCTGCGCCGCGCGCAACCTTATGAATGCTATGACGAGTTCGAATTCCAGATCCCCGTTGGCAAAAACGGCGACTGCTATGACCGCTATCTCGTCCGCATGGAAGAGATGCGCCAATCGCTGCTGATCATCCGTCAGGCCATTGCCAAAATCCGCGACTGCCCCGGTGACGTTTTGGCGCGTGGCAAAATCACCCCGCCGAAGCGCTCGGACATGAAGACCTCGATGGAAAGTCTGATTCATCACTTCAAACTGTACACCGAAGGCTTCCACGTTCCTTCCGGTCAGGTCTATGCTGCCGTTGAGGCCCCCAAGGGTGAGTTCGGTGTCTATCTGGTCGCCGACGGAACCAACAAACCCTACCGCGCCAAACTTCGCGCGCCGGGCTTCCTGCACCTGCAAGCCATGGACCACGTAGCCAAAGGCCACCAACTGGCCGACGTCGCCGCCATCATCGGCACCATGGACGTCGTATTTGGAGAGATTGACCGCTAATGCTCCGCCGTCTGCACCCCGAACAACCTGAGAGCTTTGCCTTCACCGCTGCCAACCAGCAATGGGCCGAAGCGCAGATCACCAAATACCCCGAAGGCCGTCAGGCCAGCGCGGTCATTCCGCTGCTGTGGCGCGCGCAAGAGCAGGAGGGCTGGCTGAGCCGTGCGGCGATTGAATCCGTCGCCGACATGCTGGGCATGGCCTATATCCGTGTGCTCGAGGTGGCCTCGTTCTACTTCATGTTCCAACTGCAACCGGTTGGATCGGTTGCGCATATTCAGGTCTGCGGCACGACGTCCTGTATGATCTGCGGGGCCGAGGATCTGATCGCTGTCTGCAAGGAGAAGATCGCGGCCAAGCCACACATGCTGTCCGCCGATGGCAAGCTGAGCTGGGAAGAGGTGGAATGCCTCGGCTCGTGCACCAACGCGCCGATGGCGCAGATCGGCAAGGATTACTACGAAGACCTGACCGTTGAGAGCTTTGGCAGGATCCTTGATGATCTGGTGGCGGGGAAAGTTCCGACGCCGGGCCCGCAGAATGGTCGCTATGCGGCTGAGCCGCTCAAAGGTCTGACCAGTCTGACCGATTATGACAGCGGCAAAACCCAGTACAACGCGAGCGTTCAGTTGGCGAGCGATATCGGGGACACCGTCAAACGTATCGACGGCACTGAAGTACCACTGCTGACACCTTGGCTGGGCAAAGATGGCAAGGCTGCCGGAGCCAAGGCTGCGCCCAAGCCGCCCAAGACCCCAGCCGCACCGAAACCGGCAGTCAAACAGGCGGCCGAACCCAAAGTAACCGAAGTCAAGGAAGACAAACCTGAAATCCTGAAAGAGGCTCGGGGTGGCAAGGCTGATGACTTGAAGCTGCTGAAAGGCGTGGGGCCGAAACTGGAGCAGACGCTCAACGAACTGGGCTTCTATCACTATGACCAGATTGCGGCCTGGACACCGGAACAAGTGGCCTGGGTCGATGCTCGGCTCAAGTTCAAGGGCCGGATCGAGCGCGATGGTTGGATCGAACAGGCAGCTAAGCTGGCGGCGGGTGAGGAAACCGATTTCGCCAAGCGCGCCAAGAAAAACGGGATCTACGAGGAGTAGCCCGAAAAAACGAGAATGAGTGGCGTTCCCTCCAGGGGGCGTCGGGATGAGCCGGACGAGATGGACACGGACAAGGAACTCGCCATTGCCCGAAAGGGTCGCCACATCGGACTGGTCATTGCGGTGACCATGCTGGCATGGCTTGCGCTGTCGCTGTTCATCGGTCCCGCATTGAAATTGGAAGCTCGCTATGCGTTGCTTTTCGATTTCGCGGCGCTTGCCGGTCTCATCTATGCGGTGATCAACATTTTTCAACTCTGGCGCATGCGCCAGGACAGCCAAGGGTAAACTAGCGATGCTGAAGGATCAGGACCGGATCTTTACCAACATCTACGGGATGCACGACCGCACGCTCAAAGGTGCGCAGGCCCGGGGGCATTGGGACGGCACCGCTGGCCTGATCGACAAGGGGCGTGACTGGATCATTCAGACGATGAAAGACTCAGGATTGCGTGGTCGCGGTGGTGCGGGATTTCCGACCGGTTTGAAATGGTCATTCATGCCCAAGGAAAGCGACGGTCGCCCCGCCTATCTGGTAGTGAACGCGGATGAATCCGAGCCGGGCACCTGCAAAGACCGCGAGATTATGCGCCATGATCCCCACACGCTGATCGAGGGTTGCCTGATCGCATCGTTCGCGATGAATGCGCATACGTGTTATATTTACATTCGGGGCGAGTACATCCGCGAGCGCGAGGCGCTTCAGGCCGCGATTGACGAAGCTTACGACGCCGGTCTTTTGGGCAAAAACGCTGCTGGATCGGGGTGGGATTTCGACTTGTTCCTTCACCATGGGGCAGGCGCCTATATCTGCGGAGAGGAAACTGCCCTGATCGAAAGCCTTGAGGGCAAGAAGGGCATGCCGCGCATGAAGCCTCCGTTTCCGGCGGGTGCGGGACTGTACGGCTGCCCGACCACCGTGAACAACGTGGAATCCATCGCCGTGGTCCCGACCATTCTGCGTCGGGGCGCGGACTGGTTCGCAGGCTTTGGTCGCCAGAACAACGCAGGCACCAAATTGTTTGCGATCTCGGGCCATGTAAACAACCCCTGCGTCGTAGAAGAGGCGATGTCGATTTCTTTCGAGGAACTGATCGAAACCCATTGCGGCGGCATTCGCGGCGGCTGGGACAATCTGCTGGCCGTGATTCCGGGCGGGTCCTCGGTTCCTTGCGTGCGCGGAGAAAACATGCGCGACGCCATCATGGATTTCGACTATCTGCGGGGTGAGTTGGGCTCTGGTCTGGGCACGGCTGCGGTGATCGTGATGGACAAATCCACGGACATCATCAAAGCGATCTGGCGGCTGTCGAAATTCTACAAGCACGAAAGCTGTGGCCAGTGCACGCCTTGTCGTGAAGGCACTGGCTGGATGATGCGCGTCATGGATCGTCTGGTGAAGGGTGAGGCCGAGCTGGAAGAAATCGACATGCTGTGGGATGTGACCAAACAGGTCGAAGGGCACACCATTTGCGCGCTTGGCGATGCGGCCGCTTGGCCAATCCAGGGCCTGATCAAGAATTTCCGCGAAGAGGTTGAAGAACGCATCAAGGCCCAGAAAACAGGTCGTATGGGCGCCATGGCGGCGGAGTAAGGCAGATGGAAGTCTTTGAAGCATATTCGCACGCGATTGCCTCGCTGGTGATCTTCACCCTGATTGTTCTGGCATTGTCGCCGTTCTCGGCGTTGGCTAAGGCTGGAAAGGGGTTGGCTCCAGGCGCCACGCCTGAGCAGGATTATGCGGACAAGGCCTATCGTCTGAACCGGGCATACCTCAACGGGACCGAAACGCTGCCCGCCTTTCTGGCCGTGACGGTCGCGGCCGTTCTTGCCGGGGCAAGCCCGTTCTGGGTGAACCTGTTTGCCGCGCTGGTTCTGGTGGCCCGAGTTGCCATGCTGGTGGTTCACCTGCGTGGCATCGGCAAACCGCACAGCGGTGTACGTTCGGTTTTCTATGTGGCTGGCTGGGCTTGCATGGCGGTGTTGGCCGTTATGGCATTGGTGGCACTGTTTTGAACCGATTTTTCCGATATCACGTAGCAGAAGCCTTTGATCGGCCGGATCACTCTGTGTTGCCCGTCTGCGCGCGGTCCCGGGCGCATCTTGCTGTTGCTGGCGTTTTGGTCATTGCTGCTGTCACTGCTGGGTGCGCGCGAGAGCAAAAGGCGAACCGAGTTTTGTTCGATGGGCACTTTTTTCCAACCAAGGCGCAAGCTGTGGACAAAAAGGTGTCTCTTGCCGATTTCACAGTGACCGTATCTGATGCGTCGCAGTCTACAGACGGTGCGCGCGAAGCCGGTCGGTATGCAGGAACACGGTATTGCATCGAAAACTATGGGTCGTCCGACATCGTCTGGAAAGTCGGGCCTGACACCGACCCACAAAACCTGCGCATTGTGGACAACAAGCTGACTTTCGCGGGGACATGCCGGAGGCCATGAACGACTGTTCAGCATATCCTAGTCATCGGGAGCTGACGTTATCGAATAGCGTCAGGACATGGTTTCGCTTGGGGAAATCCCAATCGAAAGGATCTGTTGTGTCGAAGCTAACAGTCGCGTTCGCTGCCTTGTCTTTCTCAGTGCCGGCATTGGCCGGAGCCAAGCCCCCTTTGCGCGAAGTTCCACAGATCGCCGACGGCATCTTCACCATCGTGGTTGCCAATGAAATTCGCAAGACGTGTGACGATATCAACGGGCGCATTTTCAAGGGGATCGGCGAAATCCGGCGTTTGCGGGCCGAAGCGAACGCCTTGGGGTATTCCGATTCCGAAATCCGCGCGGTTCTGGATTCCGACGCGGAAAAGGAACGTATGAAGGCGCGTGGTCGGAAATACATGGCTGGGTTGGGCTTGAACTATGACAAACCGGGCGACCTGTGTCGGCTCGGCCAGCTGGAAATCAAGAACAAAAGCGCAATTGGCGCGCTACTGAGGGCGAATTAGATCATGTCTGACCTCCGCAAGATCAATATTGACGGGCAGGAAATCGAAGTCGATGGCTCGATGACCCTGATCCAGGCCTGTGAAGAGGCCGGAGTTGAAGTGCCGCGTTTCTGCTATCACGAGCGTCTGTCGATCGCCGGAAATTGCCGTATGTGCCTGGTTGAGGTCGTCGGCGGCCCGCCGAAGCCCGCAGCCTCGTGCGCCATGCAGGTGCGCGATTTGCGCCCTGGTCCGGAAGGTCAGCCGCCGGTCGTCAAAACCAATTCGCCTATGGTCAAGAAAGCCCGAGAAGGTGTGATGGAGTTCATGCTCATCAATCACCCGCTGGATTGCCCGATTTGCGATCAAGGCGGCGAATGTGATCTCCAAGATCAGGCGATGGCCTATGGCCTGTCGGGTACCCGCTTCAAGGAAGCAAAGCGAGCGGTTGACGATTTGGACCTTGGGCCGCTGGTTTCGACTGCAATGACCCGCTGCATCAGTTGCACACGCTGCGTGCGCTTCACCACCGAAGTCGCCGGGATCACTCAGATGGGTCAGACAGGGCGCGGTGAGGATGCCGAGATCACCTCGTATTTGAACCAGACGCTGGACTCGAACCTGCAGGGCAACATTATCGACCTGTGCCCGGTTGGGGCGCTGACCTCGAAACCTTATGCGTTTACAGCACGCCCGTGGGAATTGACGAAAACCGAAAGCATTGACGTGATGGATGCGCTTGGCTCAAACATCCGCGTCGACACCAAGGGGCGCGAAGTAATGCGCATTCTGCCGCGCAATCATGACGGCGTGAACGAGGAATGGATCTCCGACAAGACCCGGTTTGTATGGGACGGTCTGCGCCGTCAGCGTCTGGATAAGCCTTATGTTCGAGAGAACGGAAAGCTGCGCCCGGCAAGTTGGGCGGAGGCATTGGGCAGAGCCGCTGACGCCCTGAAAGGAGCGGAAAGAGCAGCGGGAATCGTGGGCGATCTTGCCCCGGTCGAAGCCGCCTTTGCGCTGAAACAAATGATAGAAGGGCTGGGCGGTGTTGTCGAATGCCGCACCGACGGCGCGCGATTGCCTGCCGGAAACCGTGGGGCGTATGCCGGTACTGCCGCCATCGAAAACATTGACTCCGCCGAACGAATTCTTCTGATCGGCACCAACCCGCGCGACGAGGCGCCCGTTCTGAACGCCCGCATCCGAAAGGCCTGGGCGCACGGGGCCGAGGTGGCTCTGGTGGGTCCGGCGGTCGATCTGACCTACCACTATCATCATATGGGCGACGACCGCGCGGCACTGCAAAAAGTCTTGGACATGGGGGGTGACGATGAAATCAAGAGCAAGCCCTCGCTGGTCATAGTTGGGCAGGGCGCGCTGCAAGAGGCGGATGGCGCTGCCGTTCTTGCCGCGGCGCAGACCATTGCCGCCAACACGGAAAGTGGTCTGATAATTCTGCACACGGCAGCCTCGCGCGTGGGCGCGTTGGATGTGGATGCCACCAACGAGGGCGGCATGGAAGCGGTCAGCGCTGCGGATGTAATCTATAATCTCGGGGCAGACGAGGTCGAAATCGGTGAGGGCGCATTTGTCATTTACCAGGGCAGTCATGGCGACCGCGGTGCACATCGCGCAGATGTAATTCTGCCGGGGGCAGCGTATACCGAGGAAAACGGCCTGTTCGTGAACACCGAGGGTCGCCCGCAGCTAGCAATGCGGGCCGGTTTTGCGCCGGGCGAGGCAAAGGAAAACTGGGCGATCCTGCGCGCACTCAGCGCCGAATTGGGGACGGCCCTGCCTTACGACACTCTGGCGCAACTGCGAATGGCTATTGTTGAGGCCATTCCGCATCTGGCCCGTATCGACGAAGTGATCAAGAACGAGGTGCAGCTGCTTGATGCCGGGGCTTTGGGTAAGGCTAGCTTCCGGAATGCGGTAAAGGACTTCTATCTGACCAACCCGATTGCGCGTGGTTCACAACTGATGGCTGAACTGTCGGCTCAGGCAAAAGCACGCATGGCAGAGAAGATCGCGGCAGAATGAACCAGATCTGTTTCATATCTCCGATAATGGCGCATACCGTCTTGGGCGGTGTCGTCGTGCGTCAAATGCGCATGGAACCGAACAATAAGGGTGGCGTTGCGGCGGCGGATGCTGTTTACACCAACGCGCCGACCCAACCGCAGGACTTGCTGGTCTTTGGCCAAAGCATGAAGCGCGGGAAACGGAATACCTACGGTGTGAGGACAAATGGCTGATTTCTTTAACACCCCAGGCGGAATAGCCATCATCATTCTGGCGCAGGTGCTTGCTGTTGTTGCCTTTGTGATGATCTCGCTTCTTTTTCTGGTCTATGGCGACCGCAAGATTTGGGCTGCTGTTCAGATGCGGCGCGGGCCCAACGTGGTGGGGATCTATGGCCTGCTGCAATCGGTGGCCGACGCGTTGAAATACGTGGTCAAGGAAGTGGTCATTCCTGCCGGAGCAGACCGCGCCGTCTTTATCCTCGCACCGTTGACCTCGTTCGTGTTGGCGATGATCGCCTGGGCGGTGATCCCGTTCAACGATGGTTGGGTACTGTCGGATATCAACGTCGCGATCCTCTATGTCTTTGCTGTGTCCTCGCTGGAGGTTTATGGCGTGATCATGGGCGGGTGGGCGTCAAACTCAAAATACCCGTTCCTGGGCTCGCTGCGCTCTGCTGCACAGATGATCTCTTATGAAGTTTCGATCGGCCTGATCATCATCGGCGTGATCATCTCGACCGGATCGATGAATTTTGGCGAGATCGTGCGAGCGCAGGACGGCAATCTGGGCCTGTTCAACTGGTACTGGCTGCCACATTTCCCGATGGTCTTCCTGTTCTTCATCTCGGCACTGGCTGAAACGAACCGACCACCGTTTGACCTGCCAGAAGCGGAATCGGAACTGGTGGCGGGTTATCAGGTCGAATACTCCGCCACGCCCTTCCTGCTGTTCATGGCAGGCGAATACATCGCCATCTTCCTGATGTGCGCGCTGACGTCGCTGCTGTTCTTCGGCGGCTGGCTGTCACCGATCCCGGGCCTGCCGGACGGCGTGCTGTGGATGGTCGCCAAGATGGCATTCTTCTTCTTCCTCTTCGCGATGGTCAAGGCGATCACCCCGCGCTACCGCTACGACCAGCTGATGCGCTTGGGCTGGAAAGTGTTCCTGCCGTTCTCGCTGGTCTGGGTGGTCTTCGTGTCTTTTGCGGCGAAATTCGACTGGTTCTGGGGCGCGTTCGCCCGTTGGAGCGTGGGTTGATGGAGCAGAAAATGCGACACATATTTGCCTCGCTCATTATGTTCACTTATTTGAACGCACCTGCCTATGCTGCCGAAACTGAACCGGGCGAAGTTCAGAGTTTGCTTGATGTTGCTCACAAAGTTTGTGCGCCTGAGTTCAAAATAGTATTCCAATTCGAAGAAGGTCTTCGTGAATCCTTCTCAAACGAGTTGGGCCAAAAATACCCGCTCGTGTCTGCAGAGCAGCATCTGGCTTTTGACAAATACGTAATCGGATCCGTAGTAAACGCGATCCAATTCGGAGACATGGCTGCGTACATGGAGGCTTTGAAGAGCCGAAAACCTATCCCGGACCCGGTGCGCCATAAATCAATGGCACTATTGGATCTGGTAGAGTGCCTGCGAATAACGCCGGATGACAAAGAACGGCTTTCTGAATTCGTTGAGGTGAGCGTCGAGGCTGGAAATCTACCTAACCATGTCAACGTAAAGACCTTGCTTTCAGCGCAAACTGATGCTGAGTGCAAGCACGCGATTGAGGCCGGCCGCCGGGTTTTGGCAGTTGATGCAAATGCTTCAGATGTGAGCGAGCAAGTTCAGTTTATTCTCGAAGATACTTTTGGCCATTGCGAGGAGGATTCATAAGATATGTCTCAAATCGACTACACCCGCGCTGCCAAATACTTCCTGCTGCAGGATTTCTGGGTCGGCTTCAAACTGGGAATGAAGTACTTCTTCGCCCCCAAGGCCACGGTGAATTACCCGCACGAAAAAGGCCCCCTGTCTCCGCGTTTCCGGGGTGAGCACGCCCTTCGCCGTTATCCGAACGGTGAAGAACGCTGCATCGCCTGCAAACTATGCGAGGCGATCTGCCCGGCGCAGGCCATCACCATCGACGCCGAACCGCGTGAGGACGGCTCGCGCCGCACCACGCGCTATGACATCGACATGACCAAGTGCATCTACTGCGGTTTCTGCCAGGAAGCCTGCCCGGTGGATGCAATCGTCGAAGGCCCGAACTTTGAATTCGCAACTGAGACCCGCGAGGAGCTGTTCTACGACAAGGAGAAGCTGCTCGACAACGGCGAACGCTGGGAAGCCGAGATTGCCCGCAATCTGGAAATGGACGCGCCTTACAGATGAGTGATACGCCGACAAATCCGTTCGAGCTGATGATGAAGCAGGCTCAGGACATGGCCAAGGCTATGAACCCGGCGATGGAAAGCTTCTCGCCCAAAGGGTTCGAAGCGCTGTGGCCGACCATGCCAAAAGAGGTCATGGAGATGATGTTCGGCAACACCGTCAACAAGGACGGGCTGGATGCCAAGACCCGACTGCTGTTGACGTTGGCCGGGCTGACCTGTCAGGGCGCTCAGGCGGATTCAGCCGTGCGCCAGACCGTGCGTCATGCGCTGGAAGCGGGTGCCAAGAAACAAGAGATCGTGGAAACGATCGGTCAGATGTCGGTTTTTGCCGGCATCCCGGCCATGACCCGCGCGCTGGATCTGGCGCAAGAGGTCATGGGCGACAACGAGGATGAGGATCAATGACCGTCTTTGCCTTCTATCTGTTTGCCATCAGCGCCATTACCGGCGGGCTGTTCACGGTGATCAGCCGCCAGCCGGTGCACTCGGTCCTGTGGTTGATCCTGGCGTTTCTCTCCTCGGCGGGGCTGTTCGTTCTGCTAGGGGCGGAATTTGTCGCCATGCTGCTGATCATCGTCTATGTCGGCGCGGTGGCGGTTCTATTCCTTTTCGTGGTGATGATGCTGGATGTGGATTTTGCCGAACTAAAGGCTGAGATGGCGCGATACATGCCGCTGGCGCTGCTGATCGGGCTGGTGATCCTGATGCAGTTCGTCATGGCATTCGGTGCCTGGGAAAGTGCGCATGGTGCAGCTGAGCAACTCGCGCAGCCTGTGCCTAACGACCGTCACAATACCGAGGCTCTGGGCCTCATCATCTATGATCAATATTTCCTTCTGTTCCAGCTGGCGGGCCTGATCCTGCTGGTGGCGATGATCGGCGCCATCGTGCTGACGCTGCGCCACCGTCAGGACATCAAGCGTCAGGACATCATCGGCCAGATGATGCGCGACCCGGCCAAGGCGATGGAACTGAAGGACGTGAAACCGGGGCAGGGACTTTGAGACGATGATCGGACTTGAACACTATCTTACGGTCGCGGCGACGCTGTTCGTCATCGGCATCTTTGGTCTCTTTCTGAACCGCAAGAACGTCATCATCCTGCTGATGAGTATCGAGCTGATGCTGCTGGCGGTGAATATCAACCTTGTGGCTTTCTCGTCCTTTCTTGGCGATCTGGTGGGGCAGGTATTCACGCTGTTCGTGCTGACCGTCGCCGCCGCCGAGGCCGCGATTGGTCTTGCAATTCTGGTCTGCTTCTTCCGCAACCGCGGCACGATTGCAGTCGAAGACGTCAACATGATGAAGGGGTAAGAGATCATGGAAACAACCATCCTCTTTGCCCCGCTGGTGGGCGCCATCCTTTGCGGGTTCGGCTGGAAATTCATTGGTGAAAAAGCGGCGCTCTGGACCGCTACGGGCCTGCTGTTTCTTGCCTGTATTCTCAGCTGGATCGTTTTCTTTACTTTCGACCCGTCCGCCCATTCAGGCGGGTCCTATTCGGTACCTGTTCTTCGATTCATTGAAAGCGGAACGTTGTCTACCGAATGGGCGATCCGTCTGGACCGGCTGACCGCGATCATGCTGATCGTGGTGACGACCGTTTCGGCGCTGGTGCATCTCTATAGCTTTGGCTATATGGATCACGACCCGCAATGGCGCGAAGGCGAAAGCTACAAGCCGCGTTTCTTTGCCTATCTCAGCTTCTTCACCTTTGCGATGTTGGCTCTGGTGACCTCGGACAATCTGGTACAGATGTTCTTTGGCTGGGAAGGCGTAGGCGTCGCATCTTACCTGCTGATCGGGTTCTACTATCGCAAGCCCACAGCCAACGCGGCCGCCATCAAGGCTTTCGTGGTCAACCGTGTGGGCGACTTTGGGTTTGCGCTGGGGATATTCGGACTGTTCTTCCTGACCGACAGCATCAACTTTTCCGACGTGTTTGCATCGGCGCCGTCGCTGGCGGAAAGCAAGCTAACCTTCCTATGGGGTGAGTGGACCTCGATCGAGGTCATCTGCGTACTGCTGTTCATCGGAGCGATGGGCAAGTCGGCGCAACTGATCCTGCACACCTGGCTGCCGGACGCGATGGAAGGCCCGACGCCTGTGTCGGCGCTGATCCACGCCGCGACCATGGTGACCGCAGGCGTGTTTCTGGTCTGCCGCATGTCTCCGCTATTTGAATTCGCCCCGGGGGCTGCCGGTTTCGTGACCGTGCTGGGCGCCTCAACTGCATTCTTTGCCGCGACCGTGGGTTTGGTGCAAACCGACATCAAACGTGTCATTGCCTATTCGACCTGTTCTCAGCTGGGCTACATGTTTGTGGCGGCGGGCGTGGGCATGTATTCGGCTGCGATGTTCCACCTGTTCACACATGCCTTCTTCAAGGCGCTGTTGTTCCTTGGGGCCGGTTCCGTGATCCACGCCATGCATCACGAACAAGAGATGACCGAATATGGCGGTCTGCGCAAAAAGATCCCCTATACCTTCTGGGCGATGATGATCGGTACCCTGGCGATTACCGGTGTCGGTATACCGTTGACTACCTTTGGTTTTGCCGGTTTCCTGTCAAAAGACGCGATTATCGAAAGCGCCTACGCGGGCGGGTCAAGCTATGGCTTCTGGTTGTTGGTAGTTGCTGCCGCGTTCACCTCGTTCTACAGCTGGCGTCTGATCTTCCTGACCTTCTATGGCGAGCCGCGCGGCGACAAGCACACGCATGAACATGCGCATGAAAGCCCGATGGTCATGCTGGTTCCGTTGGGTGTTCTATCGCTGGGAGCAATCTTTGCGGGCATGATCTGGTACGGAAACTTCTTCGGTCATGCCGATAAAGTTGGCAAGTTCTATGGCATTTCCGTTGTCGAAGCTTCAGCTCATGTCGAAGCCGACAGCCAAGCCGCCACCACGGATCATGGGGAGGAAACTGCTGACGCGGCCAGCGACAGCCACGGCCAAGAAGCAGTTCATGCGGCAACCACCGACGAGGGGCATGGCGAGACGGATACCGGTCATGACGAAGCAGCGATCTCGGGTGAACATCACTATGTGTTTGCCGGCAAACCGGGCGAAGGCGGTATCTATATCGGTGAGAACAACCATGTTCTTGATGACGCTCATGCCGCACCGAAATGGGTAAAGGTTTCCCCCTTTGTCGCAATGGTGCTTGGCTTTGGCTTGGCCTATCTCTTCTATATCGTGAATCCGACACTGCCGGTGCGACTGGCTCAGAACCAACGTCCACTGTACCTGTTTCTGAAGAACAAGTGGTACTTTGACGAAATTTATGACGCGATTTTTGTCAAACCTGCAATGGCTCTTGGGCGGTTCCTGTGGAAACGCGGTGATGGAAACACAATCGACGGCTTCCTGAACGGAGTAGCAATGGGCATTGTTCCCTATTTCACCCGCCTCGCAGGCAAGGCGCAGTCGGGGTACATTTTCACTTATGCCTTCTGGATGGTTCTGGGGCTTGCTGCCCTGGTCACCTGGATGTCGATCGGCGGAGGGGCGCACTGATGGACAATATCCTCTCCATTGTAACCTTTATTCCGGCCGTTGCTGCACTGATTCTTGGCCTGTTCCTACGGGGCGATGACGCGGCGGCGCAGCGCAATGCCAAGATGACGGCATTGTTTGCAACCACAGTAACCTTTCTGGTCTCAATCGGCATCTACACAGGCTTTGATCCTTCGAACACCGGCTTCCAGATGGTGGAAGAGGGTGAATGGCTGATGGGCCTGAAATACAAGATGGGCGTGGATGGCATCAGCGTTCTGTTCGTGCTGCTGACCACTTTCATCATGCCGCTGACCATTCTGGCCAGCTGGAATGTGACAGACCGCGTCAAGGAATACATGATTGCTTTCCTGCTGCTGGAAACGCTGATGCTGGGCGTGTTCATGGCGCTGGATCTTGTGCTGTTCTACCTGTTCTTCGAGGCAGGTCTGATCCCGATGTTCCTGATCATCGGCATTTGGGGCGGCAAGGACCGCATCTATGCCAGCTTCAAGTTCTTCCTTTACACCTTCCTCGGCTCGGTTCTGATGCTGGTTGCGATGGTTTATATGTATGCAGATGCCGGTACCACCGACATCGAAGCGTTGATGAGCCATCAGTTCTCGTCCGAAGGCTTCAACGTGATGGGGATTTATGTCGTGGGCGGCGTGCAGACGCTGATGTTCCTGGCTTTCTTTGCCTCATTTGCAGTGAAGATGCCCATGTGGCCGGTTCATACCTGGCTTCCTGACGCACATGTTCAGGCGCCCACTGCAGGTTCGGTCGTTCTTGCGGCGATCCTCTTGAAAATGGGCGGCTACGGTTTCCTGCGCTTCAGCCTGCCGATGTTCCCGGTGGGAGCGGCGGTAATGACCGACGTCGTGCTGTGGATGTCTGCAATTGCGGTTGTTTACACGTCGCTGGTCGCGCTGGTGCAGGAGGACATGAAGAAGCTGATCGCCTATTCGTCGGTTGCGCACATGGGTTTTGTCACCATGGGCATCTTTGCTGCCACCCAACAAGGGATTGATGGGGCGATTTTTCAGATGCTCAGCCACGGTTTCATCTCTGCCGCACTCTTTCTTTGCGTTGGCGTGATCTATGACCGGATGCACACACGCGATATCGAGGCCTATGGCGGTCTGGTTATCCGCATGCCGGCTTATGCGCTGGTATTCATGCTGTTCACCATGGCCAATGTCGGATTGCCGGGTACCTCAGGCTTCATCGGAGAGTTCCTGACCCTGATGGGAACATTCCCCGTCAACACTTGGGTAACAGCCGTTGCGGCATCGGGTGTGATATTCTCGGCTGGCTACGCACTGTGGCTTTATCGCCGTGTGGTCTTTGGTGATTTGATCAAGGAAAGCCTGAAATCGATCACCGACATGAGTGCCCGCGAGCGACTGGTCTTTGCGCCGCTGATCGTCATGACCATTCTGCTGGGCGTCTACCCGTCGCTGGTCACAGATGTGATCGGCAACTCGACGGCTTCACTGATTTCGAACTATGACACGGCTCTGGCCGCGGCTGAGGCCGCGACCCAGGTCGCTGCATCGCATTAAGGGAGCTGTGGAGACATGATCCAGGCTGATCTGACTGTAATTTTGCCGGAAATCGTTCTGGCTGTCTACGCGATGGCGGCTCTCATCGGGGCTGTCTATACCAGCAAAGACGCTCTGGCTCCAATTTTGGTCTGGGTGACCGCGGGCCTGATGGCAGCGCTTTCGTTCTGGATTGCCACCAATGGCGGCACGACGCGTGTTGCGTTCAATGGCATGTTCGTGGATGACAGTTTCGCCCGGTTTGCCAAGGTTGCGATCCTATTGGCTGCAGCCTCAGTTCTGGTGATGAGCCAGGAGTACATGTCGCGCCGTGGTCTGCTGCGCTTTGAATACCCGCTTTTGGTGGCGCTTTCGGCTGTCGGCATGATGATGATGGTCAGCGCGGGCGATTTGATGTCTCTCTATATGGGGCTCGAATTGCAGTCCCTGTCGCTCTACGTTGTCGCGGCCCTGCGCCGGGACAGCGCCAAATCGACCGAAGCAGGATTGAAATATTTCGTGCTTGGCGCGCTGAGCTCGGGTCTTCTGCTCTATGGCGCATCATTGGTCTATGGCTATTCTGGAACGACGCTGTTTTCCGGTATCATCAAGACGGCGCAACACGGTGATGTGTCGATTGGATTGCTGATAGGTCTGATCCTGCTGATCTCGGGTCTGGCCTTCAAGGTGTCAGCGGTTCCGTTTCACATGTGGACACCGGATGTCTACGAAGGTTCTCCGACCCCGATCACCGCTTTTTTTGCGACAGCTCCGAAAGTTGCGGCGATGGCACTGTTCGCCCGTGTCATGCATGACGCGTTTGGCGGCGCTGTGGCAGACTGGCAGCAAGTGATTGTTCTGCTTTCCGTCCTTTCGATGTTCCTAGGTGCCTTTGCTGCCATTGGGCAGCGCGACATCAAGCGGCTGATGGCTTATTCGTCGATTGCCCATATGGGCTATGCCCTGATCGGTCTGGCTGCGGGCACTCAGTTGGGCATCAAGGCGATGCTGATGTACTTGGCGATTTATGTCACCATGAACGTTGGCACTTTCGCCTTTATCCTGATGATGGAGCGGGACGGCAAACCCGTGACCGATATCGACGCGTTGCGCCAGTTTGCGCGCCGCGATCCGGGTAAGGCGTTGGCAGTCCTGATCCTGATGTTCAGCTTGGCCGGCGTGCCGCCAATGCTTGGATTCTTTGCAAAATTTGGCGTTTGGCAGGCGGGTATCGATGCAAGTCTGACCGGCTTGGTCATCGCTTCGGCCATAGCATCAGTGATCGGGGCGTTCTACTATCTGCGGATCGTTTTCTACATGTACTTCGGTGCAGAAAACGAAGATCCGATCGATACACATTCGTCGCCGGTTCTTTGGGTTGCCCTGATGGGATCGGCCGCGCTGATGCTGGTTGGTGTGTTCTATCAATTCGGTGTCGAGGGAGCCGCTGCGGCAGCGGCAGCAACACTTGTCAACTGATAGGGTGGCAAATCCGAAAAAGGAGGCTCGGTTTTTGGACCGGGCCTTTTTGTCGTGAGTGACTGGCCACACGGTTACGGGCTCCACATTCTGGACGAAGTGGATAGCACGCTGAACGAAGCCGCCAGAATTGCGTCATCTCTACGTGGGCCGGTCTGGATCATGGCGCACCGCCAGACCGCGGCGCGCGGGCGTCGGGGCCGTGTCTGGACTCACCCACGCGGCAATCTCGCAGCAACTTTGGTCATGCGCCCCGAAGGACCACCAGAACGGGTTGCGCTGCGCAGTTTTGTTGCGGCATTGGCGCTTTTCGATGCCTGCCATGCCGTCACCGGTCGAACGGATGGTCTGGCTTTGAAGTGGCCAAATGACGTGCTGCTGAATGGCGGCAAGCTTGCGGGTATATTGCTAGAGAGTACCGGACAAGGCCGCGGGGTTTCGCATCTGGCGATCGGCATTGGTGTCAACCTCGTCGAAGCGCCTCCGCGCAACCTGATCGAACCCGGCGCGGTGCGCCCGGTTTCGCTTTTGTCAGAAACCGGCTCGCAAGTGGGGGCAGAGGATTTTCTGACCGAGTTGGCGGCTGCCTTTGCGCACTACGAGACTCAATTCCTGACCTACGGCTTTGAGCCGATCCGAACGGCGTGGCTTGCTCGGGCCGCTCGGCTGGGAGAGGCTATCACCGCCCGCACCGCGACGTCCGAGACCGTAGGAACGTTCGAAACGGTGGACGGCGAAGGTAACCTTGTCCTAAACACGGCCAAGGGCCGCGCAAGGATCGCGGCGGCGGACGTGTATTTCTGAAGGGTTTTCCAATGCTTTTGGCGATTGACTGCGGCAATACCAATACCGTCTTTTCGATCTGGGACGGTGAGAAGTTCCTGTGCACCCTTCGTACCTCGACGCACCACGCACGCACGGCGGATGCATATTTCACCTGGTACTCGACGCTGGTGAAGCACTACGGGATCGAAGCGGAAATCTCGGACGTCATCATTGCATCCACGGTCCCGCGTGTTGTGTTCAATCTAAGGGTTTTTGCCGACCGGTTTTTTGGTTGCCGACCGCTTGTCGTCGGGAAGCCTGACTGCCTTTTGCCGGTGAACCCGCGTGTCGATGAAGGGACTTACCCGGGCCCTGACAGGCTTGCCAATGCTGCAGGCGCGTTTGACCGGCATGGCGGCAATGTCGTTGTTGTAGATTTCGGAACGGCCACGAATTTCGATGTGGTGGCGGCTGACGGGGCCTATGTCGGCGGGATTATCGCGCCGGGCGTTAACCTGAGCCTTGAAGCCTTGCACATGGGGGCCGCAGCGCTGCCTCATATCGATATCAGCCGCCCCGAGAAAGTGATCGGAACGAATACCGTTGGTTGCATTCAGTCGGGGGTGTATTGGGGGTATTCCGGTCTGATCGAAGGTCTTATAAGCCGGATCAAGGCGGAATACGGAATGCCGATGCAAGTTGTCGCCACTGGTGGGCTGGCACCATTGTTCGATCAGGCGGATGTGGGGTTTGACGTGATCGAAGACGACCTGACGATGCACGGCTTGACGGTCATCCATCAATACAACAAGGAAAATATTTCGGCATGAGCAGTGACAGATTGATTTACCTGCCTCTCGGTGGGGCGGGTGAGATTGGAATGAATGCCTATGTCTACGGGTATGGCAAACCGGGGCAGGAGCGTTTGATCCTGGTCGATCTGGGGGTGGCTTTCCCTGACATGGACAGCTCGCCCGGTGTCGATTTGATCTTTGCGGATATCTCGTGGTTGAAAGAGCGGGCGGATCGGCTTGAGGCAATATTTGTCACCCACGCGCACGAAGATCACGTTGGCGCTGTCGCGCATTGCTATGAGACGTTGGGCGTACCGATTTATGCGCGGGCTTTTACGGCCAATATCGCCCGCCACAAGATGGAGGATCTGGGGCATTCTCCGGACGTCGTCCGAACGGTGTCCGCCTGGCCAGAGCAGGTTAACGCCGGGCCGTTTTCAGTCGGGTTTCTGCCGGTATCTCATTCGATTCCGGAAAGCGCCGGATTGGTAATTGATACACCCGCAGGGCGCGTCGTGCATTCGGGAGATTTCAAACTCGACCCAGAACCGGTTGTCGGAGAGCCATTTGATCCAGATCTCTGGGCCAGCGTGGCCGGCGGCGGCGTCAAGGCGCTGATCTGCGACAGTACCAACGTGTTTTCTACGCATCCGGGGCGATCAGAATCCGAATTGGGACCCGAAATCACAAAGCTTGTGGCGAACGCAACTGGTATGGTGGTCGCGACGACTTTTGCCTCGAACGTAGCTCGGGTCAAAACTCTTGCCGAAGCCGGTGAGCGCGCAGGACGCTCGGTGGTTCTGTTGGGGCGCGCGATGCGCCGCATGATTGAGGCGGCGACGGAAACTGGTATTCTTGGAGATTTCCCGCGGGTGGTCAGCCCAGAGGAAGCAGCGGACATGCCGCGCCAGAACCTGATGCTGATTGTCACCGGCAGCCAGGGTGAGCGCCGCGCCGCCAGTGCGCAACTGGCGCGTGGCAAGTACCGTGGTCTGGAGATGGCCGAAGGTGACCTGTTTCTGTTTTCTTCCAAAACCATTCCGGGGAATGAGCGCGGAGTAATCCGTGTCATCAACCAATTCAGTGAAAAAGGCGTGGATGTTGTTGATGACAGCACGGGTTTGTATCACGTTTCGGGTCATGCGAACCGACCAGATCTGGAGCGGATTCACGCCCTGATTGATCCGCAGATGGTTATCCCGATGCATGGCGAACACCGGCACTTGCGCGAGCACGCCAAACTGGCAGAGGAAGGCGGGCGAACCAGCATTGTTGCGGTCAACGGGATGAAGATTGACTTGACCGGTGATACCCCAGTGGTTGCCGAATATATCGAGACCGGTCGTACTTATCTTGACGGCACGGTTAAGATCGGCGCGCTTGATGGTGTAGTACGCGACCGTATCCGCATGGCGCTGAATGGCCATGTCACGGTGACAACAATTCTGGATGAAGAGGACGAGCCTTTAGGGGAGCCGTGGTGTGACGTGATCGGTCTGCCTGAGATAGGAAGCTCAAAAGCAGGGCTGATCGAGATTCTTGAGGAAGACCTCAACCAATTCCTGATGCGAGCCGAAGCCAAGACACTGGGAGACGATGACAAGCTCGAAGAAGCGCTCCGACGTATCGTTCGTCAGACCGCGCAGAGTGAGATCGGCAAAAAGCCGGAAGTTACCGTGGTCGTGAGCCGCATGCGCTAGTTTGGTGCTTCAATGCGTATCGGGCATCGGATAGCCGCGCAGGCGCAGGAAAAGGCTCGCTTCGTCATTGTTGTGGAAATAGGGCACTGAAACTGGCGGGGTGGGGTCGGCGGCGCGGGCCGCAACCTCGGCCAGAACGACTTCGGTAATGAATGGCAGGTCGAACTTGCGGACTTCGCTCAGCGGAATCCATTGCAAATGAGACAGTTCATCCGATGCATGGGTGAAGTCGTCCAGGTTTCCCTGAATTTCGCAGGCATCGACAAGAAAGAACCGTGCATCGAACCGACGAGGGCGTCCTGGAGGAGTCAAGGCGCGGAACACGAACTGCAGTGCCTCGGCAGCGGGGATGTAACCGGTGGCCGCGAAACTCTGCCAGTCATCAGGAATTGATCCGGCCCAGTTTCCGGGTTTGCCCAGGATCAGGCCGGTTTCTTCCCAAAGCTCACGGATCGCCGCGACGGCAAGCGCGTGCTGCAGGTCTGCGGGGGCCTTTTCTGTCAACCGCTCTGCGCAAACCGCTGGCAGGGGTGAGGCCAGTGCAACATCAGAATCTGCAGGATCAACAGCGCCGCCTGGAAAAACGAACTTGTTGGGCATGAACGCCGCTTTGGCGCCGCGTTGACCCATCAGGATGGATGGGGATTCCACCCGATCGCGCAGGACGATCACAGTCGCAGCGTTTCTGATCGCAGTCTTATCGTTGCTCATTGCCTCTCCGACTCGTTTCGAAGGCGTCAGTCGGCCTTGTCAAAACCATGCATCCGGCGCGCCCACTGATAGGCGATGACTAATCCCTTTAATCTGGGCAGAAGGTAGAGTGACAAAGCCAGACAACCAAGCGCAAAGATCAGAAACAAGGTCAATGGTTCTGGACGCCATTGCACATAGGAAACATGCAAAGCAGGAGCCATCAGGTGCCCGACGATGAGAATGGTCAGATAAGCTGGTCCGTCATCAGCACGATGGTGAAACAGCTCCTGACTGCAATGTGAGCATGTATCGTTGACCTTAAGGTAACTATGCAGAAGTTTCCCCTTGCCGCAATTTGGGCATTTTCCAAGAAACCCTTTTCGCACAGCGGGCCATGTTGGACGTTCCTGCTGAACGGTGGTCTCAATGGTCTGGTCTGTCATCTGGTCGCTCATACTATGGTTCGCAGTTTTTGGACCAGTTATGTCCAAATTGGAATTGCGGATAACTTCATTGCGTCGGGATGCCGCGAAAATAGGGCTTTGGGAGTCAGATTAAAAGTGCACCCGCAGTAAGTTTCTTTTCTACGCTGCGACGGAAAACGCTTTGCATCACGTTTCAGAAGTATGGGCAGCAACATGGGGTTGCTGCAAAACAAGGAAAACCGATATGAAACACACAGGCATTCTCTCGGGGATCGTACTTGCTACATTTGCCGTGGTGGGGTCCGCTGGTCTGGCAATGGGGCCTCAGGGCGTATCGCCGGTGACATTTCAAGAGCTGGATGCAGACGGCAACGGAGAATTAAGCAAAACCGAAATGGGGGCTTATCGAACCACGCGGTTTAATAAAGCCGATTCCGACGGTGACGAAAAGCTGAGCTTGGAAGAAATGCAGGTCGTTGCGGTAGAGCGGGCAAAGGAACGGTCTAAGTTGATGTTCGAACGTCAGGACACCAATAAAGATGGTTTCCTGACAAGCGACGAAATGCCGAAGCCGCGCAAAGAAAGCAGGTTTTTTGACCGGGTTGACTCGGATGACAGCGGCTCGATTTCAGAGCAGGAGTTTGCCGACATGGGAAGCCGCATGGGTAGTCATGGAAAGAAACACCGCCAAGGTTGCAAAATTCAAGACTGAGCCAGGATTGAGGACATGAGACCCATGTCCAAGTCGTCCCGCGGCGAAAATACGGCCGCGGGCGATATCAGCGATGACGCGTTGTTGATGTTGTTCGCTAATGGCGATAGGCAAGCTGCCCGGGAACTGACGGCACGGCTAGGTCCGCGTACTTTTTCTTTGGCATTGCGGGTTCTGGGGGACAGGGCGGAAGCCGAAGATGTCGCGCAAGAGGCAATGCTCCGGCTGTGGCAGATGGCACCGGACTGGAAGCGAGGGCAGGCAAAAGTGTCAACCTGGCTCTATCGCGTTACTCTAAACCTGTGTCTCGACTTGAGACGGAAGAAATCGGCCGAACCGCTAAGTGCAGTACCCGAACCCGAAGATGGTCGGCCTACTGCGCCTGACCAATTGCAGGACACGGCCCGGGCCGATGCTTTGCAGGCGGCTTTGATGATACTGCCGGATCGCCAAAGAGAAGCCGTCATACTGCGCCATATAGAGGAACTGACCAATCCCGAAATCGCGCAAGTCATGGAAATCTCTGTCGAGGCAGTGGAGAGCCTGACCGCAAGGGGAAAGCGGGCTTTGGTCAAGGCGTTGTCCGGGAGACGAGAAGAATTGGGGTATCTGGATGGATGAGAACGAAAAAAGGCTCGAAAATCTGTTTCAGGCTGCTCGACAAAGACGAGGCGTAGTGCCCAAAGACCTGATGGCGCGGATGATTTCGGATGCTTCGAAGGTTCAGGGTAATCGGTTCGCGTCCGAATTCTATCCAAAGCGACCGATTCTATCTGTGATCGTGGGCATACTGGGTGGTTGGCGCGGTGTCGGAGGCCTGGCGACCGCCTGTGCGGCAGGTGTCTGGATTGGTCTGGCACCGCCGGCATTCTTGCCGGACCCGGTGGATTTGTTTGTGCAAAATTCTGAGGGCGATCTGATGGCCGAGTTGGGCCTTTTGGACCTGCCTATCGAGGAGGAATAGATGCAAGAAGAACATCAAAAAACCAAGCGCAGATGGCTAGCGATTCTTCTAGGGGCATCCCTGACCCTCAATCTTTTGGTTGTCGGTCTGATTGCCGGAATGGCCTTGCGATTTCACGGTAAGAGCGATCGGTCGCCGCCGAGTTTCGGACCGGCCTTGTACCGGGCTTTGCCCGACGCGGACCGCAAAGCATTGCGGGAACGGATGCATCAGGCAGACCGAGGCGACCGTCAAACACGCCAAGAAGGTTTCAAGGATCTGACTTTGGCATTGCGGGCAGTTCCCTTTGACCCCGATGCCTTGGCCGGCATAGTAGAGCAGCAGACAGCTTTACGCGTGCATACTCAACAATCCCTTGGCGAGGCTTGGTTGGTCGTGGTCGAAAAAATGACGGACGCACAGCGCTCAAGCTATGCTGATCGTCTGGATACCTATGTCAAACGCGGTAAGTGGAAGAAACGAAGGCACGACTGAGATCCGATCGCAAAGATGTTCACAGCATGATCACTTGGTTTCGTCCCGAGTTTTTGGCCGCATAAAGCGCGCGATCCGCCGTGTCGATAAATGCGGACATACCTTCGAATTCATCGTCTGTGTTGCCGGCCAAAGGAATGGATGTGTGCAATCCAAAGCTGGCGGTAACGGTCACCCTTTCGCCGCACATGGGCAGATCATAGGGTGCATCACTGATGCCTCGTCGCAATCGTTTTGCGACCTGCATGGCCTTGTCTGGTCCGGCATCGGGCAGCGCAACAAGGAATTCTTCGCCACCCAAGCGGGCCACCAAATCCCTGGCGCTCAACTCTCGCCGGATGCGACGCGCCGTTTCGGTAAGAACGCAATCTCCAGCCAAATGTCCAAATCGATCATTGACGGCCTTGAAGTGATCCAGATCGACTATGATGACCGACAAATCTTTTTGTGACCTGCACGCATTGCGGACCATGTTTTTTAGTGCGGAATGTGCGTACCGAGAATTGCGCAATCCGGTCAAGTGGTCAAAGTAAGCGGCTTTCAATCCTTCCTGAACGGACGTGTGGCGCCTATCGTGCCGGGCTTTGCGCTTGGCTTGTATTTCCAAGTGAAGGGCAAGTTCCTCAGCGCAAAATGGGCCGATCATTGCAACGTCCGCGCCCCGATCCAAAGCTTCCACCGTGCGATTGGTGTTGTCACCCTGTATCACCGCGATCAAAGCCGATCGGCGTGTTGCGAGCCGGGCACGCAGGTCTGTAAGCAAGCTCAAGCCCTCGCCATCCTCCTGTATCTCAACAATAAAGATGTCAGGCGCAGGATTTCTGAAAAGCGTGAATGCCTGACAGAGTGTGAAGCTTCCCAACGAATGGGATGTCAGCGGCTGCAAACGGCGAAGCCAGTTGCGGCGACACTCCTTGTTTTTTGTGACGATGGCAACGGAAGCGAGCGGTGCTTTGGGCTGAAACGGCTGCCCCTCATCCCCAAAGCCAAGTTCACTGGCTTCCTTGTTCCAGTTGAGGTCGTCGATTTCTGATCGCACCCGCATGAAGCTACGGACCCGAGCAAGCAGAAGGCTGTCACTATAAGGTTGTTCCAAAACGTCATCAGCGCCGGATCTGAGGGCACGTTTTCTGGCGTCTGTATCGTTTTGCGGAGTGATTGCGACGATCGGCGTATCGGAATGTCTTGCGCGTCCATTTAACAATCTCCTGACGGAAGACACGTTTCCGTCGGGCAGAGTCTCGGCCATGAGGATGATGTCCGGGTGATTGTGCTGAAGAATAGTCTCCAGGCCTTCCACTCGGGCTCGCTGGATCACTTGATAACAGGCTGACGAAAGCTGAACGTTCAACATGATCCGGTTGGTCGATACGCCGTCCAGTACCAGAATTGTTCTCTGTACAGACATGGCCTTTCCTCTGTTTCCGTCTAGCGATAAAAAAGTCTCGGTAATTCTGGTTAACAAAACCTTTCAATAGCTTTTGGTGAGAGCGAATGAAGCCAATTCCTGCCGAAGCGGCCGAAACTCTGGCCTTGAATGCCTTGACCTGGTTGGTCGGGAACGAGGAGTTGTTGTCAGTTTTTCTGGGCTCAACCGGGGCTTCGGCTGCGGATCTGCGCGCTTTGGCAACAGATGTCGACTTTCTGACGTCTGTCCTCGGTTTTCTGATGCTTGACGACGCCTGGATTGTGGCGTTTTGTGACGCGCATTCGGTGTCATATGATCGCCCGGCCATGGCCCACATGGTGCTGACTGGAGAGACAAATACGCACTGGACGTGAAACCTGATTGCCCGTTTTCGGAGTAGGCGAATGACTATTGAAGCTCTTTTGTTCGACAAAGATGGGACGCTGTTCGATTTTGCCGCAACCTGGGGGACATTTGCGCACACATTCTTGTCACGTATCGGCGCGAACAATGACGTTAGGGCGTCCTACCTTGGGCAGGTGATCGGGTTCGATTATGAAAGCAAGACATTCAGCATGGACAGCGTCGTAATTGCAGGAACCCCTGGCGAGATTGCAGAGGCTCTGCTGCCGGAAATGCCCGGCATGTCCCACTTGGAACTGGTAACCATCATCAATGAAGAGGCATCCAAGGCACCGCAACACGAAGCCGTTCCGCTGGCTCCTTTCCTGGAAGGGCTGAGGGCAAAGGGACTGAAGCTGGGGGTTGCGACGAACGACGCTCACGCACCGGCGATGGCGCATTTGGGTTCGGTCGGGGTGCAGCGACTATTTGATTTCATCGCCGGCTTCGACAGTGGTCATGGCTGCAAACCCGGCCCAGGGCAGTTGCTGGCATTTTCCGGGCATATCGGTATGGAACCGTCTAAGATCGCTATGGTCGGAGACAGTCGGCACGATCTCGAAGCCGGACGCGCCGCGGGGATGACAACCGTTGGTGTATTGACCGGGATGGCTCGTTCTGAAGATCTGGCCGACCTCGCGGATGTCATTTTTCCGAATGTCGGATACATTCCGGCTTGGTTGGGACATTGACGCTGGCGTACTCACTTATCGAAATTGGACTGTCGAAAGCGACATCTGTTGTCGCGGACGGAGCGGCTTTTCACCTTTGCTTGATGCCTTGCTAGAGGTGAAACAAGCGAAAGAGAAACCCATGTCCGATACATCAACCCGTAAACGCCGAGGTGGCGGTCGTTCTGGTGCCGCGGCGCGTCGTGGTGGTACTGTTATCGAGCAAATGCCGTGGAACCCGCCGGTCAACATCGATCGGCCGACCGAGCCTCTTGATCAGGACGGAATTGAGGCGATTCACGAAGGCGCGATGCGCATACTCGAAGAAATTGGAATCGCGTTCTACAATGAAGAAGCTAAGGGGATCCTGCGCGAGGCCGGTTGTGCCGTCGACGGTGATATCGTGCGCATGGGACGCGACTTCGTCATGGAAATGGTCGCAAAGGCGCCGGAACGTTTCACCATTACACCTCGAAATCCAGATCGAACTATTGAGGTTGGTGGCAAGACGATGC
The DNA here is from genome assembly GCF_059612585.1 of Ruegeria sp. YKSF57. NCBI lineage: Bacteria > Pseudomonadati > Pseudomonadota > Alphaproteobacteria > Rhodobacterales > Roseobacteraceae > Ruegeria > Ruegeria sp. YKSF57. Next base: position 77,631 of record NZ_JBXWQW010000010.1, read on the forward strand.
TGTTTGGCAATGTCTCATCCCCCCCGAATTACTGGGACATGGAAATTGGCCGGAAGGTTCCCGGCAATCGCGAGATGTGCCGAAACCTCTTGAAACTGACACAGTATTTCAACTGCATCCATTTCGCCGGAGGATATCCGGTCGAACCAGTTGACATTCATGCAAGTGTTCGGCACCTCGATGTGGTCTATGACAAACTGACGATCAGCGACAAGGTAATGCACGCCTATTCACTGGGTAAGGAGCGGGTCGAAGATGTGATGGAAATGGTCCGTATCGCTGGCGGCCTGTCCCATGAGGAATTCGAAGCGTCTCCCCGTTTGTATACCAACATCAATTCCACGTCGCCGCTCAAGCACGACCATCCGATGATCGACGGGTGCTTGCGGCTTGCGCGTCGCGGTCAGGCTATCGTAGTCACACCGTTCACCTTGGCGGGAGCTATGGCCCCAGTCACAATGGCGGGCGCGGTTGCACAATCCCTGGCCGAAGCCTTGTGCGCAATTGCATTGTTCCAATATGTGCGCCCGGGAATACCCTGTGTCATTGGCACATTCACGTCGAATGTCGACATGAAGTCGGGCGCACCTGCCTTTGGCACGCCGGAATACATGCGATCAACCCAGATGACCGGCCAAATGGCCCGCTTCTACAAGCTACCAATGCGGTCTTCGGGCGTTTGTGCGGCCAACGTGCCGGACGGACAGGCGATGTGGGAAACCTCAAACTCGCTATGGGCGGCGGTGCAATCCGGTACGAACATGGTCTACCATGCGGCAGGCTGGCTAGAAGGCGGCCTTATCGCATCGCCAGAAAAATTCATTATGGATTGCGAGATACTGCAGCAAATCCAACGTTACATGCAGCCCGAAATCATGGCGACGGGGCCAGATGAAATTGCCTTGGATGCAATCAAAGCTGTTGGAAATGACGGGCATTTCTTTGGCATCCAGCACACTCAGGATCGGTATGCGACCGCTTTCTACCAGCCGTTCCTGAGCGACTGGAAGAATTTCGAAGGCTGGGAAGCTGCGGGTGGTTTGTGGACGCCCGAGCGTGCCCATCACCTGTTCAAGGAAATCATTGGCAGTTTCGAAGCACCGCCTATGGATGCCTCGATTCGCGAGGAACTGGCAGAGTTCGTCGCCCGCAGGAAGGCTGAAGGGGGCGCCCCGACCGATTTCTGATCTGCCGCAGGGTTGCCTACAATAGATCAAGTGCCAATGCTTTGGGTTAGTAGGGTTCTTGGCGATTCCTTAACCTTTTCCAACGCAAGTTGTCTCGACAGTGAGTTGAGGTAACAAATGCACGGGTTAATCAACAAGGCGATTCAATCGTTCGTCACCCATAGCTACGGGACAACGCGTTGGATCAACGTGACCGAAGCGGCAAATCTGGGTTTTGTCGAATTCGAAGCCATGCTGGTGTACCCCGATGAATTAACAAATCGAGTGTTGACGGCGATGTGCCGGGAACTTGGGCGGCCTCAGAACGAAATCCTCGAGGATTTAGGTACATTTCTGGTGTCGGACCCAAATACCGAAGCGCTAAGGCGTCTGTTGCGATTTGGCGGAGTCAACTATGTCGAGTTTCTACATTCTCTGGACGATTTGGAGGATCGGGTCCGGTTGGCCGTTTCTGATCTGGAGCTCCCGGCTTTGGAATTGTGGGAAAACGATCCGGCGGATTATCGTCTGACTTGCCACCGCGGCCTTCCGGGATATGCCTATGTAATGATCGGTGTGCTACGCGCTATGGCAGATGACTATGGTGTCCTGGCGGTGTTTCAACACATGGGCGAGCACGAAAAAGGTGAAATCATCTCCATAAGGTTGATCGAAACCGCTTTTTCCAAAGGTCGGCAGTTTGTCTTGGGAGCGCGGGCGTCGTGATGTGTCAAAAAGATCTGATTGCTCTGCTGGACAAGCTGTGCCCGATGTACGTTCTTTTGGATCAAGACAGCCGAATCTTACGCACCGGTTTGACACTGCAAAAGCTGCGGCCAAGCGAGAAATTTGAAGGAAAGTCGTTTCTTGAACGGTTCGTTTTGGTCAGGCCACGATCCGTGAAATCAATGTCTGGATTGCTGGGTGTCGCCGGGGGAAAACTGCATCTCCGGTTCGACGATGCTCCGAGGACCGTATTCAAGGGTTTGATCGTGCCCTTGCCGGAGTCAGGGTTGGCAGTTGTCAACCTGTCCTTTGGAATCTCGATTCCGGATGCCGTTCGCGACTATGATCTTACCAGTTCAGATTTTTCCAGCACGGACATGGCTATTGAGTTGCTGTATCTCGTCGAAGCGAAATCGGCAGCGATGGAGGCATCCAGAACGCTCAACCTTCGCCTTCAGGGCGCCCGAATCGCGGCAGAGGAACAGGCGTATACCGACACTTTGACCGGTCTGAAGAACCGAAGAGCGATGGATCATATCCTGAAACGATACCAAAGTTCGGCGACACCGTTTTCACTAATGCATCTTGATCTGGATTTCTTCAAGGCAATCAACGACACATTGGGACACGCTGCCGGCGACCACGTTCTTCAAAATGTTGCGAGGATTATGGTCGAAGAAACACGGGCGGAAGACACGGTTGCTCGAATTGGAGGTGACGAGTTTGTTCTGATCTTTAGGGAGCTGGTGGATCGGGTCCGGCTTGAAGCCATAGCCAAGAGACTGATTGCACAACTGGAAAAACCGCTACCTTTCGGCGAGCGTATTTGCAGGATATCAGCAAGCATCGGTACGGTGATTTCCCTGCAATTCGAAAGGCCTGACCCCGATCTGTTGCTACACGCCGCCGATTTGGCGCTATACGCCGCCAAACGCGGAGGGCGGGCACATCATCGGTTTTTTTCTGCTGATTTGGCGGAGCCGCTGGCGAGGCTGTCGGAGCGTTGATGAGCTAGTTCTCCGGTGATAAACCGGCCAGACCACTGTGCGCCTTTTCGCCCAACTTTATCTGATGGGTTGAGGCTTTCTTGACAAATAATATGGGGAATGCTCGGCTTGTGCTATAATGAAGCGTATTCAGCGAAACCGGGCGCGAAACCCCTTTGGTGGCCCGGCGAAAAGCGAGGTTATAGTCATGTTTTCAAAGTATCTATGCGCCACAGCGATGGTTGCCAGTGTCGCTTTGGTTCCGGCACGCCAGGCCCAATCTGATGAAGCGGCCGCATTCTTGGGCGGAGCGCTGCTCGGTGGCTTGGTGGTCAACGAAGTGCACAAGAGCAAGCAACGAAAACAACAGCAGGCAAGTCGCTCGACCTATTCGTCTTCGGGCGTTTCCTCTGCACAGCGCCAGCAAAATCGAGAAGTTCAGACCGCGCTGAACTATTTCGGTTACAATGTCGGCGTTGTTGACGGCCAACTTGGCCGACGCAGCCGTGCCGGGATTTCCCAATATCAGGCCGACATGGGCTACAATATCGACGGCTATCTGGACGACTACGAGCAGAATTTTCTGCTGTCGTCATACAATAGGGCGCTTTCCAGCGCGCATGTCGCACCCTACAACCAGATTGTGGCCAGCCAAGGAACTGCAGGTCTGTTGCGCAGCTATCGCAACGAACAGCTTGGCATAGCAACGCCACAGACAGCCACCCAACCGCAATTGGCCGCAGTACCGCAAGCACAGGCTCCGCAGCCGATCGCAGCACCTGTTCTGGGCGGTGAAACAGTGGCCGCACGCGCCGATACGGGCGGCCAACTGCCAACTTTCGGCTTTGCACCAGGCGGAAAATCAGCGAACGAGCTGTGCAATGACATAAGTATTCAGACCGCGTCAAATGGCGGTGCAACGCAGCCCGGAGCGGTCAGCAATACGGAACTTGCTTTGAACGAGCAGTTTTGCCAAGCGCGGATTCAGGCCATTGCCGATGCGTCAAAGCTGGAAGAGGCCATCCCCAATATGACGGCACCCCAGATTGAGGCGCAATGCCAGCAGCTAACCGATGCGATAGCGCCGAAAATTGTCGGAATAGATTCGCAATCCCCTGATCAAGTCATTGCGGACGCTTCGGCAGTTTTGACTCAATCGGGAAACTCGGTCGATCAACTCGCATCCGGCGGAAAGGTATGTTTGGGTGTCGGATATCGTACGGACGATGCTGAAATGGCGTTGGCGTCGGCGGTGTTGCTCGTGGCGGCGGGGCAAAAGGGCTATTCCGAAATTGTCAGCCATCAACTGCGTGAGGGCATCGGAGTTGCCAAGGCTGCGGGATCGCAACCGCAGGAGTGGATGCAAATGGCGATAAGCGCAGCAGACTCCGGTTCTCCGGTACTTGGACAAACCCCGCAACGTGTGGCGGTTCTTTCCGAAGCAACGGGCGGCGGCGCAGCGTCTTCGACCTTGCCGATCTTCTCGACGACGTCGAGCGATTGATATTGGCGCAATGAATATCGGTCGGGGTCGGAGGGTCCCGCCCGGTGCACTTTTGGAAACCGTTTCAGACGGAGAAATACGCCTTCAGCCGACGCCCGATATGCGCGGGAATTGGAGAAAGTTCTCCTATCACCGGCATGGTATTTCCTTTGAACTCAGCCTCGCTCAGGGCTTGGGGGACATCTTCTAGGGCATGTCCTCCGGCACAGGCGAAAAAAGGCAGGCATAGCGATTGCGCAGACATCCCCGCTGCGGCCTGAGCGATACTTGGCTCTTCTTCCACAAATCCTATGCGGGTGGACTTGAATCTGATGGTCTTTGTCAACTTGTCCGCAAATTCTGTCGCAACGCGCGCAGGATTGCGGCTCCGCCCCGAGCCGTGCGCTGCCAGAACCAGATCAGTCGCTTCCGGCTCCCATTTCAAACGTTCCAGTTCTTGTAACAGGGCCGTTGCCACCAATCCGGGTAAGTCAGCATCTGTACCCAACGGTTCAAGAATGTGCAGTGGTCTGCTCCCCAGTCTTTCGGGCAGGGCTTTGTTTACAAACCAGCCCCGCGCCATGAAGAGAGGATAGATCGCAGTGCTATCCGGAAGCTGAGCAAGCATTTTCTCCAATCGGTCAGGCGTGGCCAGAGTGGCCGAGTGGACAGTTATATCCGGAATCGTAGCGTCAACACGCGCGGCAAGGCTGCGCAAGGCCTCCTCCGCTGGGAATGGGTCAGATGGCTGGCCGTGGGCGACAATCAGGGCATGCTGCAATGTTGGCTCCTTTTTCACTCCGGCAAATGTGTTGTCCGTTCTAAAAATGTCAATCGTGCCGGATTGCTGTCTATCCCAGAACGGTCAGCCAGACCCACACAGTCATAATTGAAGCCCCGGTCGCTATCAGCACCGAGGATGCTGCAACCCGCTTGGCGCGCCCGTACATGTTTGCAAAGATATATGCGTTGAAGCCCGGGGCCATCGAAGCGTTCAGCACCGCGGACCGGAACAAATCTTGTGGCAAAGACAGCGTTTTTCCAAACAGCCACACGAGGGAGGGATGCAGCATCAGCGAGACGCAACACACGAAGAAAATAGTGCGCAGGTCGCCTTCAGGGCGGTATTGAACCAGTACACCGCCAAGCGCAAAGAGGCCGCCCGGCAAGGCGGCAAGAGTGATAAGGTCCAATGCGTTGTTGGCGACTGCGGGAATTGGAACGCCGGTCAAGTTTACAACAAAGCCAAGGGCGATGCCCAGGATCAGAACGTTGCGGAACATGGCGTTCAGGGCGGCACCGATCATCCGGCGGCCACCGCCACCTCGGTTTCGAACGATCTCCATAACGGTGATACCGACGCCATAGCAAAACGGTGAATGGAACGCGATGATCGCGTAGTTGCCGGTCAGGTTTTCCGGACCATAGGCGCGTTCAGTGATCGGCAGACCTAACAATACCGAGTTCGAAAAAAGGCAGCAGAACCCAATGGCGACGCTATCTTCCCAATCGCGTTTGAAGATGTAATGCGCGCCAACCATTCCAACGGCAAAGCACAAACCGGCCCCACTGAAGAAACTGGCCAGCAGTCTCGGATCGAAACTGGTCTGCAAGTCCAGGGTAGCAACAGCCTTGAACAGCAGGCACGGAATTGCAAAACCCTGTGTGAAACGCATCAGACCATCGACATGCTCGGGTCGGAAATATCCTGATCTAGTGGCGACATAGCCCGCGCCGATTACCAGAAAAACAGGCAGGATAACGTCAATCAGGCTTTGAAACATGGCCAATCTCTTGTCTGGTTGGCCGTGGCTGCCCTTGTCATGGCTATTGGGTGCCAGAGAGTCAGCGATACCGCCTAAAATGGATACCGGATCACCATGCCGTCATAGGCGGGTGACACATAGCCTGGAGTTTCTGCATCCACCGTCTCATAATCAAGATCGATATGCATGTTGGTGAGAACAGCGCGTTTGGGCTTTGCCAATTCAATCCACTCCAATGAACGCTCCAGATGCGCATGCGTAGGGTGCGGCTTGCGGCGCAGGGCATCCAGAATCCAACAGTCGAGGTTTTTAAGCTCGTTCCATGCCTCGTCATAGATTTTTGCGACATCCGGCAGATAGGCGACACCTTCGATGCGGAAACCCAGAGAATCGATAGAGCCATGTCCAACGGTGAACGGTCGGAACGGGATCGGTCCGCCAGGGCCGTCGACTTCGAATGGGCCGCTGATTGTCTTGAGATCCAAAATCGGCGGATAGGGAGAGCCTTCGGGCTGAATGAAGGCGTAACCAAAGCGGCTGAGCAGGGCGTTTTGCGTGTCACCGTCGGCCCAGACCGGTACACGCGACTGCATGTTGAATACGATCATGCGCAGGTCGTCGATGCCGTGCACGTGATCGGCGTGAGAATGGGTATAGATAACGCCATCCAGCCGACCGGTGCCGGTATCCAGCAACTGGTTGCGCATGTCCGGCGACGTGTCGATCAAAACCGTCGTGGTACCCTCAAAACCGACACGTTCTATCAGCAAGGAACAGCGCCGCCGCACGTTTTTGGGATTGGATGGATCGCAATCACCCCAGTGCCCACCAAGACGTGGCACGCCTCCGGATGAGCCGCATCCGAGAATGGTAAAGCGCAACTCGCCCCTCATGCAATTGCCTTGTAGGTGGCGGCTTTTGTGAAAAGCCGGTCGAAATTAGCCTGCGTTTTCGCCGCGAATTCGGAATACTGGATGCCGAATATCTCGGCTCCTTTTCGAGCGGTATGGGCGGTATAAGCCGGTTCGTTTCGCTTGCCGCGGTGGGGAGGCGGCGCGAGATAGGGGGCGTCTGTTTCAACAAGGATGCGGTCTAAGGGTGCTGCGGCGAAGATATCCCGCAATTCCTGGTTTTTGGGGAAGGCTGCAATGCCGGACATGGACAGATAAAAACCCAGGTCCAGTGCAGCACGGGCCAACTTGGCCGACGACGAAAAACAGTGCATGACACAGCTGTAAGGTGCGTTGCGGTATTCTGCGGCGAGAATACGGGCCATGTCTTCATCCGCCGCCCGGGCATGTATGATCAGGGGCAGTCCTGTCTGTTGCGCAGCTTCGATATGGATACGCAGCGAGACTTTTTGAACCTGGGCACTTTCAGCGGTGTAGTGATAATCCAGCCCGGTCTCACCGATCCCGACGAATTTCGGATGTTGTGACAGCGCTACCAGTTCTTCCACCGTCGCCATCGGCTCTTGAACCGCGCTCATAGGATGAGTTCCAGCTGCATAGAAAACCGGCGTATGTGCCTCGGCAATGGCACGTACCGTCGGTTCATTGCACAATCGGGTGCAAATCGACACCATGCGCGTCACGCCTGCCTCGACGGCGCGGTTTATGATTTCGGCCAATTGCCCTTCGAAATCGGGAAAATCCAAATGACAATGGCTGTCGGTTATGACAGGGGGGGGCGTGCTGTCGCTCATCTGCTCTTACCGGCGGTTTCCTGTATTTTGAACACCGTATCTAGGACCAGAGCAGCAGGGTCAAGGTTCACCGCCCGCCCTTGCCGGGTTCGGGCGGTTATCATGGCGGCGGCCTCGGCCCATGATCGTCCCGATTGCGGTGTTGATGCCAATCGTTTCAGTATTTCGGCCTCGCCAGGGATGGCTTCGGGGAAAGGCGGTGTGCCGGTCGCACCTGTTCGGGAAAGCCGGGCCAGTAAAATGTCGATCAGGGATAGAAGCAGATCAAACCGCTCCGACGCACCTCGTTGCGCGCTGGCTTCGGCCAAAGCCAGGGCGCGCTGGCGGTCCAACCGGGGAAGGCTACCCAAGATTGCGATCAGATCTGAGTATATGTCCAGCCCGCCCAGGTTCAAAAGCCGAACCGCTTCACCAACCGAACCGCCAGAAAGTGCTATCAGGTTGTCGGGCAGTGATGAAATATTTGCGCCGCACTGCGCGAGGGCAGCCTGCATGTCGTCTGAACTCAGCGGTCTCAACCTTAGTGTACGGCAGCGCGACCGGATAGTTGGCAACAAGCGCGACGGCTGGTGTGAGACAAGCAAGAGCGTCGTGCGTGCCGGAGGTTCCTCCAGCATTTTCAGCAAGGCATTTGCCGCGCTGACATTCATTTCATCGGCGCTATCGACGATCACAACCCGTCGCCTGCCATCTGCCGAAGTCAAACCAAAGAACCGGCCAAGCTTACGGATATCGTCGACAACGATTTCGTTGCGCAGCTTGCCTTGATCGTTGAGCGAACGGGTGACCGATACCAATCCCGGCTCAGCCCCGGCTCGCATTCGGCGAGAAACCGGATGTTCCGGATCGATCCCCAATGACGTCGGCTTTGGCGGACCGCCAAACAAGCCGTCATCTGCTGGAGGAGTTGCCAGCAGAAAAAGCGCGATCCGCCAGGCCAAAGTGGCTTTGCCAATGCCCCGGGGGCCAGTGAGAAGCCATCCATGATGCAGCCTTTCCGAGTTGAACGCGGACAGAAATGTCAGCTCCGCTTCGGATTGCCCGAACACACACATCGTGTCACGCGGATGAGGGGCGCCGGGCGCCTTGTCTGGAGTGGGAGTTTCGTCGGTCATTCGTGCCTATCGCAATGCCTGCATCGCGATGTTTGACACATCCCTTGCAACCGTGTCTATGTCCCGATTGCCGTCGACGACACGAAAGCGTTCGGCAAACTCCTCGGCCAAAGAAAGAAACCCAGCTCGCATCCGCTGTTGTAGTTCAAGTCCGAAATCCTCGAACCGTTCTTCGGTGCCTTGCCTGCCCTTGGCGCGGGACAGACCGGTGTTCGGGTCCATGTCAATTAAGACAGTCAAGTCAGGCTCTTGCCGGATCATCAGGCTGTGCAAGGTGTCGACCACACAGCGCAATTTGCCTCGAGACAGCCCCTGGTACATACGGGTACTGTCGGCAAAGCGGTCGCATATCACGATCTTTCCCGCAGTCAGAGCCGGGGCAATAGTACGTTCCAAATGATCCCGGCGGGCCGCTGTGAACAACAAAATCTCTGTTTCCGCCGACCAGCGATCAGGATCGCCTTCAAGCACGAGGCGCCGGATTTCCTCGGCCCCGGGCGAACCTCCCGGTTCGCGTGTCAGGACGACTTCGTGTCCCTGAGACCGCAAGAACTCGGCCAGCATTCGTGCCTGTGTTGACTTGCCTGATCCGTCGATTCCTTCGAAGGTCAGAAACAGACCCCGGCCCGTCACATTACCTCCAACGGGCCACTGATGAACTCTTTCATCAAGATACCTGCCACAGTCTTGATCCGGACAACGAAACCACCCAGCGGTACCGCTTCGGCTGCTAAAAGAGGGCGGCGGATTTCCGGTAAACCGTCGGGGTTGATCACGAGTTCAGCCAGTTGCTGTCCCTGAGCTACCGGGGCATTGATCGGACCTTGGTAAACCACCTCTGCTTCGACCTTTTTGTCCCCGAGAATGGGCAAAAGCAAGTTTAGGTCGCCCTGCGGAACCAAACCTACCGATTGTTTAGCTCCCATCCAGATTTTTGCGTCTGCGATCGGAGTGTCGGCTCTGGCGATGGTTTTTTCGACAAAATGACGAAAGGACCAGTTCACGATGGCCTCAGATTCTTCGGCGCGTTTGGCTTGGCTGTCGAGACCAGTCAGAACGAAAATCACACGACGATCACCCTGTTTGGCTGATCCGACCAGGCCATATCCGGCTTCGGAGGTGTGGCCGGTCTTGAGGCCATCGGCGCCGATATCGAGTTTGAGCAACGGGTTGCGGTTACGCGTATTGGACGGTGCGCGCCCATCGAACTCGTACACTTCCTCGGCAAATAGCGGGTAATACTCCGGGAAATCCGAAATCAGATGATCCGCCAGTATAGCAAGATCCTTTACCGACATCATGTGCCCGGCAGCTGGCCAGCCATTCGAATTTGCGAAAGTAGAATTATCCATCCCCATCTGTTTGGCGCGCTGGGTCATGTATCGTGCAAATCCTGCTTCGGTCCCATCCGGGCTAAGCGCTTCGGCGATTACGACGCAGGCGTCGTTACCGGACAAAACAATGATCCCGCGCAACAGGTCTTCGACGCGAACGCGATCCTGCGTGTTAAGGAACATGGTTGAGCCGCCGTAACTCATGGCGTGCTCTGATACCGGCAATTCTTCATCCAGTGTCAGACGACCGTCACGCAAGGCCTCGAACGCGACATAGAGTGTCATCAGTTTAGACATCGAAGCAGGAGGCAGGGGTTGATCCGCCTCTTTTGACAGAAGGACCGTACCGGTGGTCTGGTCCAGCACATAGGCCGCTTTTGCCGATGTATCGAATGCCATCGCGGGAAGTGCCAGCATAGCAAATCCCAGCGAAAGAACGGTCGAGCGCAGCACTGTCAGCATCCGGGTTCCTCCTTAGTTCTTCACGATATAAGCGTCGGAATATCCCAAATCGCGAACCTGTTTCATCAGATCCTTGCGCTCGGCCTTTGTCGCCGCCGGTCCGGCAAGAACACGCCAGAAAGGTTTGTCGTCTTTGGAACCTTCCTTGATTTCCGCGTTCAGCCCCGCTTTGCGCAGCTTTTCCGCGGACTGATTGGCATTTGTCTCGACAGTGAATATTCCGACTTGAATGTATCCGCGCGACAATGGGGGTGAGGCGGGTTCGGTTTTGGGAGCCTCTGCCGAGGCTGTATCCGTCGCTACGTCAGCTGCCTCGATAGCCGCCGCTGCTCCGGCGACCGGATCAAGCTTGGTCGCGGTAATTTCCGAGCCTGCATCGTCGGGCTCTTCAGCTTTGGCAACTTCCTCAATTTCCGGCTCGGGCTCAGGTTCAATCACCTCGCGTTTGAGAGCTACCACATTCAATTCTACCGGCGAGCCCGCCAACATACCAAGCTCTGCCGCCGCGTCCGATGATACTTGCAGACGCGGCCCCGGCAAGTCGCGTTCCCGCCGGAATAACGCGCCTTCGATCGTCTTGTTGTTCTTGGTATTTGTAATCCTTACCCTTTGGGCCTTGTCTACGTTTGGATGCGCAACCCACGCCCCTCCCAAGGACGGACGTCCATCCCAAAGCCCTTTTTCGACTGTTTGAAATACTTCCGGTGCTTCGACATCCCGTTCTACGGTTTCGCCTGTGCGTCTGGTCGTTTTTGTCTCAGAAGCAGACCCATCACTCGGTTTGAAAAGTGAAAACTCAGCTCCTTCTTCGCAGCCGGCCAGCGCTCCGAATACCAAGGCCAGCACCACCAGTCGAACTGAGGTGTTTCGTCTCGCGTTTGCTCGATTCATTCTCTCGCCCCTTGCCTGATCTCAGGTCGCATTTTTGCTCCCTGTTTGCCGGTTTTCCGGTCGTTACCCAACGGCCCCTTTTTCGATGTTCGGGATATTAACCTGCGCTCTGCGCCTTTGAAAGCCTGCCTCTCAAGTCTCGGCAAGATTTCCCACTTTCGGGGTCACTTTGCGAAGGTTGTCTGAGGCAATCCGGGACTGCATCGGTTTCTCGATTCTTCTCTGAGTAAGCCTCGCAATCAGGCTTTGAGGACTGTGGCTACAAGAATCCGGAAATCTAGTGTGGGCAAATCCTTTTGCACCTTCAAACTTTACAGCCTAACCATCCGGTCGTTAAGCTTTCGTGACGTCAGGTAAACAGTCTGGTTGTACACAAAGGGGGCGACATGGGGACATATCAGGTAGGTGGATCGGATCTGAGAATGATGATCAAGGTCGCCCGCAATCAGCCTGTCGCCTTCGCATTCAACCCTGGCAAAACAGACACCGACCATTATCTTGCCATGGACCGCAAGCGCCCGGTCGAAGTTTTGCGCAAATCTGCCAAGAAGGAAGGCCCCGGACCAAAGGTTGCTTTTGGTACTGCGAAGGTTGATGGTCGGCTCATGTCCCTGACGTGCGACAAGTTGTTGCCGGGCCTTGCCAAAAAAGTCCGACGATACCTGAAATTGGAAAGCGTCAGCCTGAGTGTCCAGATTTTGGATCCCGATGGAAACATTCTGGAAAGTGAACTGGAAGACGAGACAGAGCCGGACGAAGGTCAACGACCCACCGAGCCGCCGCAGAGTGCGGACGATCCTAATCTGGCAAAATGGCAGGCGCTCAGTGCGCGTCTTGATCCGGTTGTGTTACAATTCGCGGATGGCAGAGGAGAGGCAGGCCACAAAGTCCGATCCGTATGGGAACTGGCAAAAAACAAGGCAGAAGCGGAGGACTATCCGTCGGCTTTTCAGGCGGCCAAGTCGCTTCTGGGATTGATGAAAGCCAATGAGGCGGCAGCGGTCGTCCCCCTGTCGTCGCCAGTGAAAGAAGCTTCACCGGATAAAACGAAATGGGAAAAGGTTGCAGCCAAGATTGCCCCTATGGTGGCGGAGTTGCGGGCTGACACACGGCCTGATGCAGTGAAGATTTGTGCTGTTTGGGAAAAACTCGAAACCATGGCTCAGGCAGGACGGTATGCTGAGGCTTTGGGGCCGATTCCGAAAATAGCGAAGCTGATTGAGTCGCTGCGCACCCCGCCCGCAAGCGCGGAAATAGATGAGTTAGAACAGGCCAGACAGCGCTACAGCGACATGGTAGCGGACGCCAGAGAGAGATTGCCGAAGAAACCGGAACTGCAATCCAGCCTGCTTCCCTTGTTGAAGCAGGCTCAAGCGGCACTTAGCGCCAAGCAGGCGGTCGATGCGCTTGAAGCTTTGGACAAGGCCGCGTCGGTCTTGGCCGGTATGGATCAGGAAGGCGAAAGCCCCAAACAAATAGCCGTTTCGTTGCGAGACATCTGGGATGAGGCGGCGCAGCGAACCGACAGGCAATTGGACGCCCTGTTGCGGCGTATCGGGGCAGACGGTTCGGAACAGGCCCAACGCGTGACCGGCTTGGGGCTTTCGGCCTGGTCGAAAGGGGCCAAAACAAAGCTCATGGTAGCGATCCTAAACTTGGAAAGGACGCCTCCCGACGGATTGACTGATGGTATTCGGAAAGAAACGGCAAAAGCAATTCGTGCCTATGCCGATTTCTTGGAGTTCCATCCGGCCGTCGAAGCAATCGAAAACAATCCGTGGAACGAAACTGTTGAACTAAGTTCGGTTCTGGCTGGGGCTCTGAAGAAGATGGAGAAAACGGTTCTTCAGGCGTGAAAAGAGTGAAAGGTGAAGTGGATGGTCAATGGCGTCGATGACGTTGCGGACGACGGGCAGGGCGATGGCCCGGTCAAGGTAGCAAAGAAGCCCTCGAAGTCTCGCGACAATCGCAAAGAGGCACCCGGCAAACGCCACAAATCCCGAAAGAACCACCCGCCCGGTGATCACAACGATCAGGCTCCGCAAAATGCACCTCCCGGTGCTGCCAAGAAAGATGCAAGTCACCCTGACTATTGCGAGAAACTGTTCTTTGCGCTTCAGGGTAAGGCGGTTTCACCGAAATTCTCTGCCGCTGTCAATCAACGGGGACAAGCCGTCGAGACCTTGCTTGGAGACGAGGATGCGTTTGACAACGCGTCTAATGACGATTTGCGAGGTCTGCTGTTCGAGACCGCCACAATTTTGCTGTCAGATATCGATGAAAGCCAGGCAAAGCCGTCCTCCCGTCTAAAGCGGCTGGGGCGCGCGTTACATATCCTGCGCCCGGGGGAAACGCTCAAGGATCAGGTCGTAAATGACATCAGTGAACAGATTGATACGGAACTGACTGCTTGCAAGAAAGCTCAGGGCGACAATGAGAAGTTTGCCGACGAAAGGCTGGCATATGCCAAATTGGCTCGCAAGCTTATGGGCGAAGGAAACCACCAGTTGGGTTTTGAGTTTCTGGAATCTGCCCAAGCGTTGGGAGGGATCGCCAAGGCGGCCCAGAAACTTGATGATGTCAAACTCGCGCGCGAGGATACGAGGCAGCGAACGGTTGAAGACAATAAAACTTCCCAAAAGTCGGCAGAACAGGATTTATCACAGGAGTGGAAGGATACGCGCGACCGTTTGCTTGCGGCCAAAGCGCGGGTTACTTCTCTTGATCAGTTTGCGAATTCCTTGAAGCAGAACAAGGGCATGACTGATGCCCAAAAGAAAAGCTTCGATGATCTTTACCAATCGGCCTCGCTGGCTGCGTTTTCGCTGACCATGCCGGAAAAAGACGCCAAGGATCACAGTGAACTGCTTCCGACGAAGGAAAACAGAGCCGCATTGCGGGGCGTTCAAGACCGCACCGGTAAGTTGTTGGCGTTGGTGGATGAGGCGGAAAAACCACTGAAGGATTTTCTGGAAAAGGTTCACGCACAACGTATCGAGGATTTCGGCCATCTGGCCAAGCACAGCAAACATGATCTGAAACACAAAGGCGGCGACTTTGATGGTGGCGGGGACGTGGCGAGCAAACGCAGGGCGCGCGGAGTTCCAAAGGAGATCCTGAACCAGATTGGCGGGCGAGTGGATGCCCTAAAATCTTTCTATGAAATTGGCGGCTTGCTTGGTGATACTTACGACGCCATGGCGGAAATCGACAACGAAGCACGGCAAGAAACCAAAAAGGTCACTGCGAACCTGAAGACGTACCAGAAGATTTCGGAAAAAGTTGGTGATTTGCGTGACACGCTGACAAAGTCGAAATTTCAATACCTTGATGACGAGCTTGACGACTTCCTTCAGAGGATCGACGATGCTGAAGGTCTGCTGTCCACCAAGCTTTCCGATTTACCTGCTCCTGGCAAGCCGGGCGCCAACAAGCTTAATGATGCACTGAATGATCTGGGTGAAATAGAAAAGGACCTCAAGGCCAAAACCAAGACTTTCGAGGCAGCCGAGGATGAGTTCAAGGCGCTTGAAAAACGGATGGACGGTCTGCGCACGGGAAAGATCAACGGGTATTCCAAGCTGTTGCATGACCTGATCAAACACTACACCGATCTGGATACAGAGAGCCCCGTCGATCCCAATGCCGAAGTCTCACGACGGTTCCGCGACCGCATCCGCGGCCTCAGAGCATATGAAGGGCGTTATGTGGATGATCTGGACATGATCCGGTCCTCACTGGTGTCAGGCGATCCGGCGTCGCGAAAAGACACTGGCAAGCGACTTGACCGCCTTGAAAAGGACCTGGACAAGAAAAGTACCACGATCCGTGGTTTGTTAACCGACATCAAAGCGCACCTGAAGGCAAAAAAGAAGGACGATCCGTCAAAAGCCGAGGACGCGCTTTCTGAAAGAAGGATCAAAAGGAAAGTCAACACATTCATCGATGACTACAACGCGTCGGGTAAGGAAATCCATGATCGGAAATCCTTGAATGACGAATTCGACGACTTGATCGAGAAAATCACTACGTCCATCGATGATGGAAAAAAGACCATTGATCCGGACTACAAACCGACCTTGGGCAACTACAAAGTGATGCGGGACGTGCTGAAAAAACGCACCAAAACCATCGCAAAATCCACTGAATGGCGACACCTGATAGATGAAGCCAAGGATTTGAAAAAAACTGTCGAAGCCTTTGTGAAAACCTACAAAAAGCTCGAAGTTCCGGCTGATGCGCCGGACGGGAAAAACAAAGACGTGCTGCGTGCGGCCACTTCGTTGAAGCAATGCATCAAGAGCATCGAGGGCTTCACACAGGACATGGCCAACTTCTTTGACAAAAGGGTCAAGAAACACCTCGACGAGTTCAAGCAGCAAAGAGACTCCATCTCAAAGCGAAGGAAGGACAAGGAAAAGAAGTTTCCCGGAGATGATGAGTTGATCAAGAAGGCCCGTGAGGTTGTCAGCCTGATCGAAAAGAAGGGAAAGAACATCTCGGGTTTTGCCGAGCAGATTGGCGGCGCTTTGGACAAATCGGAAATCGAAAAGCTGCGCGCCGACCTCATTGCGGCTCAAGGTGCCGCGGCCGAAGTCGCTATTCGCGAAGAGACGGTCAGAGCTTTGAAACGATACCGCACGTTTCTGGAGTCGTCTCCGCTTACGGCGACATATGTCGCCAACCCGTTTGACCAGGGCACGCCTGTCAAGGTGATGGTCGCGGCGCTGGCCAAGGCCGAAAGTGATCTGATGGAACTGGTTAAGTGGCGTTGAGGAAAATGTGATGAAAATCGAGGAATGCCATGACTGGCTGGTCAAGGTCGCAGGGAAATCAGCGCAGGATTTTTCCGGCGAAGTTCAGACATTGCAGGACAAGAAGGATTTTTTCGACACCAATTTTGACAAGAAATTCGAAAAGGCGACAACTGCCGTTCAAAAAGCTTTGCAAGGGCTGAAACTGTCGGGAAAAGAAGGGATCAACAACACGATTCTTACGACCATCGCCGAAGGTAAGCCGGTGGACTTCGGAACGATGGACGATGAATACGACACCCAGGCTGATCGCGCCGGGGCGCTAAAACGGATTGTGATCAAGGGCGAAGACGGGAAAAAGAAAAAGATCAAGTTCAACACGGAAGAAGGCCGCAATCTGGTACTGGGACTTGGAGAAGCGCTGAAGCCGATCATCGAAATGTCCCAAAAAATGGCGGATGAGCAACGTTCGGACGGAACCGGGCGCGTGTTTACGGACCGGGACATTGAAAAAGAGCTTTGGACCCCTCTGGTTCGGCAGGGGATCATCCCGTCCAACTTAGTTCCAGATAAGTTCTCTGAAACTGCAATCATTTTTCACAATGGCGTTGCCGCCTATCGCCAGCTTGCCGAGCGCGAAGAAGGGACGTCGATGGCATCCGACAAACTCGGTGCGGCGGCGGCTATTGCAAAAACCGCAGTGAATATTGGCAAGACCGCCACCAAGGAGGTTTTTCGGCACATGCATATCGAGGTGTCGACGCCCAGTAGAATGGATTTTGCGAAATTCATCTCAGCTCGCAATGGGGTGGATATCAGCACTGAAAACCAGGAAAAAATGACGGAGGTGGGCGCACTCATCGAAAGCGCGAAGGAGGCGGAAAAGGCCGACGGCGACGGAAAGTTGACCAGCGAAGAGTTCTACGAACTCAAGAAAGATGAGCTTAACGAACTTGGCATCAAATCCCCGGATGAGGCCAAGGCGCTCATGGCCGACCATGAGAACTACCTTAAGGATGTTGCCAAACTTGAAGGCATGGCGAATGCGCTGGATCAAGACGGCGATGGCGCCGACATTCTGGAAGCCGAATCCGATGAAGTCGGCAAAACGAGCGTTGCCGAACTTGTTCACGAAGAATGGGAGCAGAACGGTGGGAATCTTTCAAAGTCCGAATGGATAGATGTCGAGATCGAGACACTGACCGAAGACAGGGATGAAATAGATGGCCAGATCGAGGATCAGATAAAACTGCTTGAAGAACAGGGGCTGTCCGAGGAAGAGATTGCCAAGGATCCCACGCTTCTTGAGTTGCAGGCCGACCGGGATGAAATCACCCAGCAGATCAATGGCTATGAAGGCGCGGCTCTGGTCAGCGAATACGGCGAATACCTCAAGAAAAACGCGATTGTGGACGCGACTTCCGCTCTCGTCACAAGTGGGCTTGAAGCGGTTGAGAAACGTCGCCAACGCGCTGCCAAAAGGGACGTACTGGTCAATTTGTCCGAGGGTCTGACGGATGCGATCAGCAAGATGGTGGTGGTAACCGATTTCAGCGAGCTCAACCCTTTTGATGGGGATGGTCCCAGCTTAGGTCTTAAAACCGGCGATGATTTGACGCTGGAATCGAAAAACCTCCAACAACAGCACGAGGGACATTTCGGTGCGCTGGGGGCCAAGTTGTTCGCCCGTGGTGCCGTGCAACTGTCAAAGGCGATCAAACCCCCGCAAGGAGAGAACAAGAGCCGCAAGGAATACCTGCTGGATGCCATTGCTGACATGATCGATGCATCGGGCGAGGCTATCGCAGCCTCGGGTCATATTGAAGGTGGTCAGACGGATCTAGACGGAGATGGCCGCAAGGAAGGCGGCAAGAAAATCTTTGATGACGATGGCGACCTACGAGATGACTATGCCGCTTTAGGGGCGATCTTCAAATCTTCGGCAGTTGCGACCCGCAATATCGACAAGATGGTGGACGCGGCCAAGCGAGGTGACATGAAGGCATTGGTCGCCGAGATATCCCTGACCGTCTCGGCTGCTCCGTTCGGGTATTACATTGGCGACATCGGCGACAAGACCAGGCCTGAAATGGAGCTTTCGGAATTCGAGAAGCGCTGGGAAAACGGTGCCGAGAACGGACAATGGGTG
The DNA here is from genome assembly GCF_059612585.1 of Ruegeria sp. YKSF57. NCBI lineage: Bacteria > Pseudomonadati > Pseudomonadota > Alphaproteobacteria > Rhodobacterales > Roseobacteraceae > Ruegeria > Ruegeria sp. YKSF57. The sequence continues at coordinate 96,168 of NZ_JBXWQW010000010.1, forward strand.
GCTCCGGATGAAGAAGTTCGCGGCGCGGGTGGCCAGACCGATATGGGGATGAACAGCGACCGGGCCACAATCAACGATCAGCGTGGCGTGATAGAGGATATTCAGGATCTGGTGGAAGGCATTGATGATCTGTCCGCCAAGCATGCGCATAGAAAGGAGTTGGAAGAGAAACTCGCCCAAGCGCGCCAAACCGCGCGGAGTCTGAACAAAGACAAAGATCCGGATTTCTTGAAGTGGCTTAGCGTCGATGACAGGGGAAAGATCGACAAGGACCAATTGGAAAAAGCTCTGAAGAAGCTGGACCAGATGCTCAAGGATGCGCTTGAGACTGCGCGGCAGAACGCCAAGAAGACCGACAACGAGATCATTGATCGCCTCAGCCCGGTGGTCGACAAGGACAGCTTGAAGGCGTCAGTCACGAAACTCGACGCCCTGCTGGACAACGCCGACGACAACAACCCGCCCGATCCGAAGAAAGTGCAGCGGGAATTCAAGAAAATCCGCGACGAGATGCTGAAGGATTCCAGGATGCTTGCCAGCATTCAGGCGGAACAGCGTGAATCAGACATCGAGATCGAGTTGCTGAAGGAAAAAGCAGACCTGTCGCGTTTGGATTCAGTGCCGGAACAAGATCGCCCGAAGGAGAGAGAGAAGGCGATTCAGGCCATTGGCGAGTTGACACAAAAACTCAGGCAGGCCGAGATGTATCTCAAGATTGCTGACCAATCGACCAAAGGCGTATTTGGAATTGCTTTGGCTGCTGCGCCTGGTGGCGGATTGATGGTCAAAGTTCGCAATCTGATTGCGGATATCTGCAAGGCGTCCAAACGGACGCAGGATCTGAGGTTGTGGCTTAGCCAGGTCGAGAAGATGAGCGGAAACTATTCGGTCTACGAATATGCGTCGCAGGGTGAGGTCGACAAATTGGGCGCAGCGACGGGGTATGACTGGACCAAAGTCGCAGGCGATGTTGCCGGTGTTGTGTCAGAGACTGCCAAGTTGGTTGACCAGTCTCAGATCACGACTGCTTCAGCGGCAACTGTGGAAAAATCCATTCATGCCCTGAACAATGCCTGGTTCATGATCCATAAAAGAAAGGTGGTTCACGACGGGTGGCATGCGTTCAAGAAAGCTGAAAAAGACCCGAAAAATCGAAGGGCGGCGCGACAGGCAATCCGATCCAATACGACCCTGGGCAAGTGCGTGCTGGCTTACGGCGCCTGCATCGACGGCGACCCTCAGGCCCGAAGCGCGATGCAAGCCTGCGGGCTGACGCCTGAGGTTCTGCAAAACGACGATGACGTGTGTCAGTCCGCGATTGACTATCTGCGTGCTCGAATCATGGATTCTGAATTCGAGATTATTGGAGATCACTCCACCTCCGCCAACTGGATGACGTGCGAGGCGGAGCCTAAGTTAAAAAACTGGTACATTATCAAAGCCGCCGCTCGTGGACTTGACCCGGCGCTCAGCGACAAATCCTGCAAGACGGATTACATCGAAAGCAAGCTGGTGAAGTATGAACAGGCCATCAATGACGGTGAGGATCAAACCAAGATCGAACCATTGGCGCAGGCACTGCATCAGTCGATGTTGGCTTATTCTCCGATGGACAAGGAAAACAATCTTCACGTCAAGATGCAGATAGCGGTCAAGGAAATCGCGGCAAAGCTGGAACCGAACCTGCCGAAAGCTTGAGCCGTCAGCACTCAACCGAGCCTTGCCCGCCCGATTTTCGCGCCCGAAAAAAACACATGCCCGGAAGGTTTGCTTTTGTTCAATGTCGTTACCCACCTGGCTTCATCCAAGCGTCACAAATTTTTGCGAGGTATCATTTCCATGCTGAGGCCGTAAAAGGAATTCCTATTTCATAGGTTGAGCTTATGACATGGTAGGTATTATCGATTTTTCCTAGAGAGAAAACTCGGGAAACTGTGGATAGCTCTAAAGATTAGCCGGCCTCGAAGAAGGCACAAAAAAACGGTTCAAAAACAGCCCAACGGAGGAGAGAATTAATGAAGCTGAAATCACATGCTTTTGCCGCATTGGCGGCTGGTCTGGTGACCGCAACTGCTGCGGTGGCAGAGACGGAATTGACTGTTTATACGGCAGTCGAGGCAGAAGATCTTGCCAGATATGCTGAGGAGTTCAACAAGGTTCACCCAGACATAAAAGTCAATTGGGTGCGGGACTCGACCGGAATAATTACCGCGAAGCTTCTCGCCGAACGGGACAATCCCCAAGCCGATGTGATCTGGGGACTGGCTGCTACCTCTTTGTTGTTGCTGAAATCCGAGGGGATGCTGGAGTCCTATTCCCCGGTTGGCGTCGAAAACCTGGATCCAAAATTCGTTGATGGTGACAATCCTCCGGCGTGGGTAGGTATGGACGCGTGGGTCGCTTCTGTTTGCTACAACACGGTTGAAGCCGAGAAGGCAGGCCTTACACCACCGACTTCGTGGAAGGATCTGACGGACCCGCAATACAAAGGCCACGTGATCATGCCGAACCCGAATTCATCGGGTACAGGATTCCTTGACGTCTCGAGTTGGTTGCAGATGTTTGGGGAAGAAGGCGGATGGGAATATATGGACGCGCTGCACGAAAACATCGCGCGCTACACGCATTCGGGTTCGAAACCGTGCAAGCTTGCTGCCGCTGGTGAGGTGCCGATCGGGATTTCCTTTGCCTTCCGTGGCGCCAAGTCCAAGGCTGACGGCGCACCGTTGGAAATCATAGTGCCTTCTGAAGGTGTCGGTTGGGACATGGAAGCAACTGCAATCGTAGCAGGAACCGACGATTTGGAAGCCGCACAAAAACTTGTCGATTTCACTGTCACAAAAGAAGCCAACGTCATGTACAACACCGGCTATGCCGTGGTTGCCTATCCAGGCATTGCAAAGCCGGTCGAGTTCTTCCCGGAAGGTCTGCTGGATGCGATGATCGACAACGATTTCGAGTTTGCCGCGAACAACAGAGCCGAAATTCTGAAAGAATGGCAAGCCCGCTATGACGGTAAGTCCGAGCCGAAATAAGGCGCTTACAAGGAGGGGCGATGCCGCCCCTCCACTCAGCTACATCCGCCAAAACGTGATAATGATGACCGGTGCCACCCGCTGTTCGGGGACTGCGGCACTCGGTTCAATGCTGTAAGGACCAAATTCGTGCCCAAAGACCAATCTTCCGCCCCGTCAGGACAGGTGTATCTAAGCATCCGGAATTTGTGGAAAGCCTTCGGTGAGTTTTTGGCGCTCAAGGATATTTCGCTGGAAATCTTCGAAGGTGAATTCATCTGTTTTCTTGGACCATCGGGTTGCGGAAAAACCACGCTGTTGCGGGCAATCGCCGGGTTGGACTTGCAGACAAAAGGGACTGTTGAGCAGGCAGGGAAAGACATATCCCAACTGCCGCCGTCCGAACGGGACTTCGGCATTGTTTTCCAGTCCTATGCGCTGTTTCCGAACCTAACGATCGAAAAGAACATCGCATTTGGTTTGGAGAACACGGGGCGCAGCAAGCCCGAGATCGTTAGCAGGGTCGAAGAGTTGTTGTCGCTTGTCGGACTGCCGGATCAGGGCAAGAAATACCCTGCGCAGCTTTCAGGCGGCCAGCAGCAGCGCATTGCTCTGGCGCGGGCCATCGCGACCAACCCTGGTCTTTTGCTGCTGGACGAGCCCTTGTCTGCGTTGGATGCGAAAGTGAGAGTTCATTTGCGGCATGAAATCAAGGAGCTGCAAAGAAAGCTTGGCGTAACCACAGTGATGGTGACGCACGATCAGGAAGAGGCTCTGGCCATGGCGGATCGCATCGTCGTCATGAATCATGGCGTGATCGAGCAGGTTGGTTCGCCCACCGAAGTATATCGCGAGCCAGCTAACTTGTTCGTGGCCGATTTCATCGGTGAAATGAATCAGATCAACTCGTCGGTCAGCGACGGTGGTCGTCTGAGTATCGGCGAAAAGACGTTTGCTTGTGTCGAACACAGCTTTCCGGATGGAGCACCGGTAATTGCCGCGATCCGCCCCGAAGACATCATTCCACACGAGGCCGGATATATGGAGACCGGGGCCAATAGGAATTGCATCGACGTGGTGCTGGCCGAGATGGAATTTTTGGGGTCTTTCTGGCGCTGCCGGGTCCACAATCAACGGTTCGGGGGCGCCGAGTTGATTGCCGATTTTTCGATCAACGCCGTGCGCCGCCTCGAACTGGGCGAGGGGAAAGCGATGGTGATCGAACTCCCGGAAAGCCGGTTGATGGCCTTTGATACTTCGGAGGTTGATTGATGGCCCTATCCTCCCCTGATACGCAATCCCTGCCGCCAGGTCCGAATGTCAAAGGAAAGCTGAGCAGGGACGACATCATCATGCGCGCCAGCATGATGGTCATCGCACTTTACCTTGTCGTGACTCTGGCCTTTCCGCTCTATGCGATGCTGTCCAAGTCCTTTTCAACTTATCGGGTCGAGTTGTCCCAATACGAGTTCCAGGTCAGTGACGAAAGCGGTGTTTTTGATGGAACGATATTGAATGCGGCTGACCTGAATACGCAGCTTGACGTTTACAGCGACACCGATCTGGTCACCGGGTCAGATGGGCGTGTGGGCGTGACAGAGTTTTTTCCCGATTTCAGTTTCCGCAGTCCTGTCATGTACCAAGTGCGCAATACTACGGATACGGGACGGTTCCTTGTCGGTTCGACACTCAAGGAAGGCACGGACTGGATCACGCTGGATTCCAATACATTCCGGAGGGTCCAACTTCGTCCGGTGAAATCGACGGGGGTCGGCAACTTCGTCAACTATTTCTCGACACCCGCCCTGTTCAATTCGATCAAGAATTCCTTGTGGATCTCTGTCGTCAGTACCGTCGTAACCGTGTCGCTTGCCTTTTGGTTTGCCTATGCTCTGAACCGAAGCTGCATGCGCTTCAAAGGTGTATTCCGGCTGATTGCGATGGCGCCGATCCTTGTCCCGTCACTTCTGCCTGGGATTGCCTTGGTATATCTCTTCGGCAACCAGGGAATGATCAAGGAGGTATTGTTTGGGGCTAGTATCTATGGGCCCATTGGCATCGTTATCGGATCGGTGTTTTTCACTTTTCCACATGCCTTTCTTATCATCTCCACCGCACTCGCCATCTCTGATGCGCGCCTCTACGAAGCCGCGGTCAGCTTGCGGGCGACCCCGTGGCGCACTTTTTGGACCGTGACCATTCCCGGTGCGCGATATGGTCTGATCTCGGCGACGTTCGTGGTCTTCAACCTGGTGATCACCGATTTCGGCCTGCCCAAGGTGATTGGGGGACAGTTCAACGTTCTGGCGGTCGACATCTATAAACAGGTGATCGGCCAACAAAACTTTGAAATGGGGGCCGTGGTGTCGGTTGTACTTGTCATTCCGGCAATTCTGGCCTTTGCAATCGATCGAATGGTGCAATCAAAACAGGTGGCGCTACTCTCGGCCAGATCCGTGCCGTATCAGCCGTCTCCGAGTCCCGGAATGGATCGTCTGATGTTGGGCTATTGTTGCCTGATCGGGCTGTTCATCATCGGGCTATTGGCGGTTTGTCAATTCGCGGCCCTGATCAAGTTCTGGCCTTACGACCTCAGCCTCAGCGTTAAAAACTATCAGTTCAACAGGATGGATGGCGGCGGCTGGGCCTCGTATTTCAATTCGATCAGAATGGCGCTGCTGACAGCTTTCTTTGGCACCGTGATCGTGTTTTTTGGCGCCTATCTGGTTGAAAAATCCAACGGGTTCAGAACGGGTCGATCCCTGTTTCAGATGTTCGCTATGCTGCCGATGGCGATCCCCGGTATGGTTCTGGGTCTGTCCTATATCTTCTTCTTCAACAATCCTTCAAACCCCTTGAACACAATTTACGGGACAATGGCGATTTTGGTCATCTGCTCGGTGACACACTTTTATACTGTTTCGCATCTTACGGCTGTTACCGCGTTGAAACAGATGGATCGGGAGTTCGAATCCGTTTCCGCATCTTTGAAACAGCCGACAATGAAGCTTTTTGCACGGGTGACTGTTCCCGTTTGCTTGCCGGCTGTGTTGGATATTTCGATCTACCTCTTCGTCAACGCGATGACGACGGTGTCTGCAGTCGTGTTCCTGTATTCTCCGAAAACGTCACTTGCTTCGATTGCGGTGCTCAATATGGATGACGCAGGAGACATCGCCCCGGCAGCGGCGATGGGTATGATGATATTCTACACCAACGCGGCGGCGCGCATCATTCACCAGATGGCGTCCAGGGGCATATTGCGGCGAACGCAGGCCTGGCGCAGCCGATAGATGTGACCGCCTTCGACAGTTTCAATATTGGGCAGAGGCGTTCGTTTCTCTGATGACTTCGTGCGCAACAGCCATAAATGCCCGGATTATTTTCACATCCTGCCGTTGTTTGAGGCACACGAGTGTCTCGCTCATCTCGATATCCGCTCCAACCAGGCGCAACGGCCGGACACGTTCGTCATTGCCAAACTCCGCAAGGGATACAAATCCGATACCTGCGCCTGAGGCGACGACTTCGCGAACTGCCTCCCGCCCCTCGGCCACGATTGATGGGTGTAGCGACACACCTTGTGCTGCGGCGGTCTCTTCCAACTTCTGCCGCGTTTTGGAACCCTGCTCGCGATAGATCAGGGGAAACTCGGCAAGTTCCTTGATCGTCAGCGTGGTTTTCTCATCTGGCAAAAGATCGCAGGCGGCAAACGCGACGATCTCGGTTGTCGAAAGATTGAGGATTTCGACATCACGCCCAGGGGAAGGATTGCCGATGACTCCGATTTCCGCGTCGTAACTGCGCAGTTCATCCAGTATCTCTTCCGAGTTTCCGACCCGAAGCGAGATCGTGATATCCGGGTACCGCTTCTGGAACCGGCGCAGGATGGCAGTGACGTGGTGCGCTGAATCCGCGATGATGCGCAATTCACCGGTCACTGCCTGACTGGATTCCGACAGGAAATCCTCGATTTCCTGTTCGATCTCGAAGAACTGCTTGGTCAGGCGATACAGTTTCTCTCCGGCCTCGGTCAGCCAGACCTTCTTTTTCTCCCGGTGAAACAGCAGAACGTCGTGGTGCTGCTCCAGTTTTCTCACTTGTTCCGACACTGCCGGTTGGGTCAGTAGCATCGCTTCCGCAGCCCTGGAGAAACTCTTCAGGACTGCGACGTTGTGGAATGCTTTGAGTTGGCTGTATCCCATGGGTTTGGTTTTGTTTGGATGTATAGGTTTGTTTTATTGTTTGATCGTTTTTATCAATTTTTCACAATGGTTT